>JABINZ010000226.1 GCA_018698135.1 Bacteroidota bacterium | reverse complement strand
TGAAATTAAAAAAGTTATCATCCCTTAAAAGGAACAACAACTTTCTTGTAAACTATTGATTCACCGAAGGATGATAACTTTAAAAAGGTAACTCATCATCACTAACATCCTGATTCATGTCAATATCATCAGGTGGCGTTTCTTGGTTGTAATCACTTGATGAACCTGCACCAGCTTCTACTTTCCATGCTTTGGCTTCAGTATACCAGCGGTTATTGTATTCGCGACTTTCAATATCAAAAAAAACAGTTACATCAGCATTTTCTTTTCCGCCAACTTGAGCCGCTTTATCACCCCACAAACTAAAGCAGACTTTTTTAGGATATTGTCCTGTTGTTTCAACTATAAATTCTTGTTTACGCCAAACACCGTTTTTACCTTCACCACTTTGCAATTCGAGAAGTTTTATTAATTTTCCTTTTAATTCCATTTAATTGTATGATTTTATTCAATTTAAAATACAAGAAGATATTAAAGATTACATTACAATAATATTTTTCCCATTAAACAAATGTACACGATTTTATTTATTTCCCCTGTCCTTAATGGGTAGGAATGAAATCATTTTGCTCCATTTAGGGTAGGGCAAACAAATTGATTTTCATATACATGAGTAATTTTTATATGTAAATTGGATTATTCTAAATCATTTTATTAATTTCATTTTCAAACTTAACCAATTAACCGAAAAAGCTTATTTTTAAGCCTTTATAATTCTTTCTTTAAAGCATCGAATTGAAAAAATCAATACTATTTCTATCTGCAATAATTGTATGTAATTTAATCGCAACTGCTCAACTCCCTAAGCATTATCGTTGTATTAAAACAAAACAATCAATAAAAATTGATGGCAGGATAGAAGAGGCTGCATGGGAAAAAGCAAATTGGACAGATAGTTTCTTGGATATTGAAGGGGATAAAATGCCTCAACCAGCCTATGAAACCAAAGTAAAAATGCTTTGGGATGATGAGTATCTTTATATCGCTGCTTATTTAGAAGAACCTCACATTTGGGCAACACTTCAACAACGAGATACCGTCATTTTTTATGATAATGATTTTGAGGTTTTTATTGATCCTGATAGTGATGGAAAGTTTTATGCAGAGTTGGAAATCAATGCCTTTGGGACAGAATGGGATCTATTGCTGAATAAACCTTATTCAAAGCAAGGAATTGCACTTAATCAGTTTGACATAGAAGGTTTAAAAACGGCTGTTCATATTGAAGGAACCATTAATAAAATGGATGATAAAGACAGATTTTGGAGCATTGAAATAGCCATTCCATTTGAATCTTTGAAATACTTACATGAGAAAAATATTATTCCTAAAAACAATGAAGTCTGGCGATTAAATTTTTCAAGAGTGCAATGGCACATTGAGACCTTTGGTAGTAGGTTTATAAAAATGTGTTATGAAGGAACAGTTAAGGAAATGCCTGAACAGAACTGGGTATGGAGTCCACAAGGAGAAATAAATATGCATATTCCACAAAAATGGGGGTATCTTTTATTTCAGGATTTTAACCTTTCAGAAAAGCTGTACAATAGGGAGGATTTGTTTTATTTAGAAAATAGTCACAGTCAAAAGCATTGGATTTGGATGCATGATAAAAAGGATTTTTCAACCGAAGATTGGGAAAATGCTTTTGCAAAAATTAGAAATGCAGGTTTTGATGCAGTTTTATTGGGTGCTGGCCTTGACCGTTTGAATGAAATTATTCCATTAGCCTTATTAAAAGGACTGGAAATTCATGCCTGGATGTGGACACTCAACTGCAATGACAAAAAGATAATTGAAAATCATCCTGATTGGTATAATGTTAATCGGAATGGTGATACAAGCTATAACAAGCCAGCTTATGTACCTTATTATAAATGGTTGTGCCCGTCAAATATGGAAGCGAGAGAATATGTAAATTCTAAAGTTAATGAATTATCGAAAATTAAAGGATTAGCAGGAATGCATCTCGATTATATTCGCCATCCAGATGTGATATTGCCCATTGCACTGCAACCTACATACGGTATTGTACAGGACAAAGAATATCCTGAATATGATTATTGCTATTGTGAAAACTGCAAAAGCAGGTTTAGGAAAGAGTATGGACTATCAGTTGATGAGATGGATGATCCAACTCAATCTAAGGAATGGAAGGAATTCAGATATAGTTTAATCAAGGAAGTTGTTGAAGGAGCAAATCAACATGTGAGTCCAGACAAAGAATTGAGTGCAGCCGTTTTTCCAACACCTCTACTTGCCAGAAAACTTGTGATGCAAGGCTGGGACGATTGGCCATTGGATTTGGTATTCCCCATGATATATCACAACTTCTATGATGAAGATATTGAGTGGATTGGAGAATCTGTTAAAGCTGGAGTAGATAGTATTGTTTTTCCACTTTATGCTGGATTATACATTCCAACCATGAATGCTGAAGAGATGAAAGATGCAATAAACGTTGCTTTGAAAAATGGAGCAAAAGGGATTTCTGTTTTTGATTACAATGCGATAAAGGATGAACATTGGAAGGTGTTGAAAGAGGTATTAAATGAGCAGATTAAATTTTAATAATATTTTGAAAAAGATGAGATCAAAAACTGTTTATTTATTTGTGTTGATACTTTTTGGTTTTGTGGGATTTGCACAGCAAAGTAAAAAGGAAATAAAACAAGACAATAAAAGAATACAGATATCATACGATGGGTCAGATTATTCTACGGTTGTATTTATTGCTACAAAACTGGTTTATAATAAGGTTGATCTCGATTCAAAAACGTTTGAATATTGGCTAAACTCCAGTTATCTACTTCATGATTTAGATGCTGCTTTGCAATGCTATGTATATTTTAAGCATAAAAACATTCCAACCAAGCTTGAAAAAAAAATCTCTTCTGAAGCCTTGGTTAAACTCAATAATCTTCAATTAATTTATGAACATTATCCTCAGGTTACTGAAGGAATTGATCATGATAAATCAAGATCTGAGAAGATTAATACCTTAAAAAATATAATAGAAATTGATCCAAATTATATCCAACCATATTACTATTTGGGTGGATTTCAGCTTAACAATAGAGAATATCAATCTGCAATAACCTCAATGAGGAAAGTATTGGAAGTAGATCCAAAGGTAACTTATGCCAGATTGGTAATTGCTACTGCACAATTTTATCTGAAGCAATATGAAAAATCTATTGCAGGTTTTGAATTATTGATAAAACGAGGTGAGAAAACAGAAGTAGTTTATTCAACAAAAGCATATGCTCATTACAATCTGAATCAATACGAGAAATCAATAGATTTAATTGAAAAGGCACTTAATTTAAATCAGCATAATAAGGAGTTTTGTAGACTTAAAGTTGCTTGCGAGAGGAAATTGGAAAAGCCAATGAACGAATTGGAAAGTCTGTTAAAGATTGTTGAATTCGACATTGATGATAAAATAGTTAATGACCGAATTGTTGAATTGGCTAATAAAATAGATGCAAAAAATGTAGTTCTTGTTTGTCTTGAAAAATGCATCGAAAAAGAGCCACAAAACCCCGGCTACTATTTGTTCAGAATCAGATTATATTCAAGCCAAAACCAAAATGAGTTTGAAAATGCCATGAGTGATTTTGATAAACTTATAAGTATGGATAGTCTAGATGCTCATTATTATTATTTAAAAGGAGTATTCATATATAACAGCAAAATTGAACTTCGAAAAGAACAAGCACAGGAAGTATTTGAAAAAGCATTGAGTTTAGATCCCTATTTTTTCAAAACATATGATTATATATGTCGTTTACATATGTGGGGTGACTCTAGAATTACCAAGAAATACAAAAAATTAGCAATAAAAAATCTGAACATTAAAGTAGCAAATAATCCGAAAGATGGCCAAGCTAGCTTTGACTTGGCTGAGGCTTATGATTTACCTCAAAATGGTTATGGTAGTGGCACAAAATACAGGGATTCCACATTGAAATATTATGATATGGCTTTGATTAATGATTTTGACTCTATGACTGTAATTGGTGAACGAAAGTATCTGTATTCACTTCTTGGGAAATATGAAAATTGTATTGAAGATAATCTTTGGATGATTGAACGATCGAATAATCCTTCCTATTTGATTAACTGTTATTATTCACTTGCAAACTGTTACGCACGTTTGGAGCAATATGAAAAAGAAAAGGAAGTTCTTTTGAAAATTAAAAAAGATTACCCAGATAGTTTTTTAGAAAAACGGCTAATTGAGGTGGACAAAAATATTAAAAGCACCCACCATAATTGACAATAAACCAATTACCTCTTATTTCCATGCTAAATTAGGAATATTGGTAGAAAGAGGTGTTCTGGATTTTTGATCTTTCTGAATAGTTTTATTGCTACTTTAATAATTATTTTTGACTTGCGTTTAGAAACTATAACAACCCACTTTTATGAGTGAATACATAGCCCCAGATCATTTTTTAGTTGATGATCTATTATCAGATGAACATAAAATAATTCGTCAATCTGTACGCGATTGGATTGACAGAGAATTCAAACCCATTATTGAAGATCATTACGAAAAGGCAACTTTTCCCCATCATTTATTGAAAGAAATGGGAAAGATGGGATTATTTGGACCCTTCATTCCACAAGAATATGGTGGTGCAGGTTTAGATTATATCTCCTACGGACTAATTATGCAGGAACTAGAGAGGGGAGACTCAGGTATTCGTTCAGCGGCATCTGTTCAAAGTTCATTGGTCATGTATCCTATTTATGCTTTTGGTTCAGAAGAACAGAAAAAGAAATATTTACCCAAATTGGCTTCAGCTGAAATGCTTGGTTGTTTTGGACTCACTGAGCCTGATCATGGATCTGATCCAGGAGGAATGAAAACGCATTTTGAAGACAAAGGCGATCATTATTTGTTGAATGGTGCCAAAATGTGGATTACCAATTCCACTGTAGCTGATGTAGCAGTAGTTTGGGCGAAAAATGAAGAAGGAAAGGTTCACGGACTTCTAGTTGAGAAAGGCATGGAAGGCTTTACTGCACCTGAAACACATGGAAAATGGTCATTACGTGCATCGGTAACAGGTGAACTTGTTTTTCAGGATGTGAAAGTGCCAAAGGAAAATTTGTTGCCGGGTGTAAAAGGTTTGAAGGGACCTCTGATGTGCCTTAATTCAGCTCGTTACGGAATTGCCTGGGGTGTTATTGGAGCTGCTATGGATTGCTTTGATGCAGCCAGAAGATACTCGTTGGAACGTAAGCAATTTAATAAACCCATTGCCTCATTCCAATTGCAACAAAAAAAATTAGCTGAAGCACTTACAGAAATTACCAAAGCTCAATTGTTAACCTGGCGTTTAGGAACTTTGAGAAATAAAGATAAAGCTACACCAGCGATGATTTCAATGGCTAAACGGAATAATGTAGAAATGGCATTAAAAATAGCTCGTGATTTACGACAGGTTTTAGGTGCGATGGGCATTACCAACGACTTCCCAATGATGCGGCATATGATGAATTTGGAATCGGTAATCACCTATGAAGGAACACATGATGTTCATTTATTAATAACTGGAATGGAGATTACGGGGATTTCTGCTTTTGAATAAAATTAGTTCATCCCTGACAGGGTT
>JABINZ010000225.1 GCA_018698135.1 Bacteroidota bacterium | reverse complement strand
TTGGCAATAATTGGGTATTGTGTGTCCTGGGTTTCTGGCATTCTGGTACGAAGAATCTGTCATCAAAGATCAAGTCAGAATTTGCTTTTACTTTATAAGTTGCTGTTTTATTCTCGGTTTTCAGATCCTTTGTTGTTCGTAGCTTGAACGTAGTGGTAGCTACGAACCAAGTTTTGTTTATTATAATTGGTTGATAACAACATGTTATCTTTTTGAAGGATTCGTAGCTGCAAGCTACGAATAACAGGACTCACAGTTAACAGTGACCATAAAGCACACATCGTTGTTCGTAGCTTGAACGTAGTGGTAGCTACGAACCAAATTTTTGTTTATTGTATTTGGTTGATAACAACATGTTATCTTTTTGAGGATTCGTAGCTGCAAGCTACGAATAACGATGGGACATTGACTATTATGGCTAATTGATATGTGTTATTAGAATGTACTTGTATAAATTATTATTCTTGAAATATTTTATTTCATTAATCTGTCCTTCTTTATCATATTGCAATTCAGTTGAGTATGAATTATTAAAACGGTATTGGAATTCTTTTGAGAATAGTATATATTCCATTTCCATTATATAATGTCTTGGTCGACCTTCACCTCCACGAATATTTAGAATTCTGTAATAAAAAGGTTCATTATTGTAATGATACTGTATGTCAACATATTTAGAAGTATCATCGTGTATTATAAATTCAGATTTGGTATTTGGTTGATTGGCTGCAACTTTAAAAACTTTATCCCATCTAAAATAATAGTCAATTAATAGTTTACCATCGTTTTTGATTACAATACTATCACGTGAGAATTGTATTTTTCCACTTTCTTTTACAAAATAATTGTTCACCTGACAAAGATAGTCTGAATATTTAAATATATTGATTATGTCAAGTTTTTTGGTATAAACTTCACATCTAATAATAGTATCATAATGAAGATAAAATAACCGATAACCTCTCATTGGGAAAACCATTTCAAAATAATCATTTTTTTCAAGAACCTCTTTTAGGTTTTGTCTATCGAAATGATTTGTTGGATTTATTGGGTAACGATATTCATATTTAATAATATGTAGAGAATCATTAACCAATGAATCTCGGAGTATAATTTGAACTATTGATCCTTCTTCAAAATTATATAAAGTATTAATTGTTATTGAATCATTTTTTAACTTAAGCAATGTTTCAAAATGAGTATTGTTCTTATCATAAACTTCATACTTTATAAGTTTATTTTGTGAGAAAACAGGTGAAGTAGTGATGCATGTTAGCAGGATTATAATACTAAATGTTGTTCGTAGCTTGAGCGAAGTGGTAGCTACGAACTTTTTAAAGAATAACTTGCAGTTATTCGTGTACAGATGCTTTGATAATTTCATAAAAAGTCAATTTCAATTAAACCCTTTTCGCCTGCATAATTTCTAGCACTGCTGTAAATATAATCTTCAGCTTCATCAACAATTCCTGCTACAACTGGATTTTGATGGATATAGTCAATTTTTTGATCGATGAAATGATTTGAAATCAATTCTTCTGGATGGTTGTCATGCGTCCAAACCTGATATGCATCATTTCTTTTTTGTTTTTTAGCTTCAAATTCAAATAAATTAAGCATCCAGTCACTTCTGCTTTCTTCAATACTTTTTATAGTTTTAATTATTGTTTTGCTTGTATATGTTTTGAAATCCCTAATAGTATCACTAAGATTATTGTTTTCTGCAGAAAGAACTACATGAATGTGATTACTCATGATGACATAAGCATGAATATTTAGTTCTTTATTCTTTTGACAAAACTGAAAACTATCGATGATGATATCTCTATAATCCAAGCGTGTAAATAAATCAATCCATTTGATTATCTGGAATGTCAAAAAATATACTCCAGATTGATTATCAATTTTGTAACCTCCTGTCATATTTCAAATTTACATTTTTTGGCTGATAACAAGATGTTATCTTTTGAAGGATTCGCAGCTACAAGCTTCGAACAATTGCTAATTTATTACTGGCAAATTGTTAAAATCTTTAATTCAGTACAGAAAAACTTCAGCCTGATATTTTGTAAGTTTGTTTTACCAATCACTAATCTACTTCATATGGCAAGAAAGAAGTTTATTTGGGAATCAGTTAAGCTATTGCAATACTCCCGATTTTATGTTATCTGGAAGGCATTGGTCATGCTAGGTGCCAGTTATTTTGCAATAATCATCCCTTTCAATTATGTATTCCATATTCAAAACAGACCGTTATTCACCATAAGCCACTTATTTTTCACAGTCATATTTGCCCTTGATATATTCGTAAGTATTATGGAGGCTCAAAGGGATGATGAATTGAATCCATATGGAGAGGATTTATCTGTTGGCAGATATTTAAGACGATATTTAGCCATTGACATTATTGCAGCACTTCCCTTGTCCTTAATCGGGATTCCTTATGTCCAATTATTTAGATTGGTGAAGCTGCTCAAGGTTGCCCATTTCATGTATTTGCTCAGGCAAAAGGAAATCAGGTATTCGGGTATTTTGTCTTTGATTTATTTGTTTTTCTGGATTGGTCATGTCATTCACTGGCTGAGTTGTGGCTGGATTAGTATGATTGGAATTGATGTCAGTGTTGATATGATTACAAATTATATTAAATCACTGTATTGGACAGTTACAACGCTGACAACAGTTGGTTATGGAGATATAACTCCCATGGGAATTGTACCTTACAGCAATTACAGAATATTGTTTGTTATTTTGGTTGAGTTAACTGGTGTAACAGGTTTTGGCTTGTTGGTTGGAAATATTGCAGGCATATTAGGCAAAAAAGATCCAGCCAAATCAAAGTATCATGAGAATATTGAAAACTTAACAGGACTGATTAATTATCGACCCATACCGGATGATTTGCAATTGAAAATCCGCAATTACTACAAATACATGTATGAAAAGCGTGAAGGTTATGACGAAGAGAGCTTTCTGCATGGCTTACCGGTGAATCTCCAGGAAGAAGTAGCCCTTCATTTGAAGAAGGATATTGTTAGTGCTATTCCGATTTTTAAAGATGTGGATGCCAAGTTTGCCCGTGAAGTGGCTATGCAACTAAAACCCGAGATTTTTGTTCCCGGAGATTATATTTTCAAAGCTGGAGACGAAGGCCATCATATGTTTTTCATTGTCAATGGAGAACTTGAAATCCTGACCAAAGACGAAAAAGAATTAATTGCTACGTTAAATAGTGGAGATTTCTTTGGGGAAGTAGCTTTGTTTAAAGAACAACCTCGAAATGCAACCATCAAAGCAATAACCTATAGCGACCTCTATAGCCTTGATAAAAACGAATTTGAAATGGTGATGCAAAAATATCCTAAAGTTGCCAAAGGAATAGAAAATAAGGCGAAGGAGAGAGGGGCATAAGCTTGAAAATAGTTGCTCAATGAATACCTACTCTTTTCGATATTCAAAAGTGAAATTTAGTTCATGATGATCTTAAATTAAATAATAAACTCATGAAAACACCACTAAAACACCGACTTCGTAAACCTATCATTATCCTTTTTTGCGGATTTGCAGTATTATTTGTATTTCGATTAATTTATGGATATACATTGGTTATTGACGACAGCCCCAATCAGATTCAATTTTTTGAAAGCATAAACGATGTAAAAAGAAATTATGCGTCAAAGGAATATAAAAATTCACCAAATAATGCTGGTCAGTCAGCGGTTATGGTTGACCAGAAATATGAAAAGGTTGCTGAAGTAAATACAAAATCAACAAAATTCGAGGAAGAAGAGCAATTGTTAAGAACACAAATTGAAGACAATAATGCACTCATTCAGTTTGAGCAGAAGAACGGCAATGCAGGCTACCGAAAACTCAGTTTACTAATTGGTGTTCCACCTACTCGATTTGATTCTTTATACAATAGCCTGATAGAAATAGGCAAGGTGCAATCCAAACAAATTACAAAAAAGGACAAGACCAATGAATACAAAGAGCTTAATGCAAGAAAGGCATCTCTTGAAAAAATACTCAACTCGCTAAATGAACTGAAATCCAAAGGAGGGAAGATTGAGGAGTATATGGATTTAGAAAACAGGATTTTAGAAATTGAACAGCAGCTTCAGGACTTGGGCGTAAACCTGGGTGATTTTGATGATGAAAATGAATTCTGTACCGTTAAGTTTTCATTAATCGAGGGAAAAGTCGTTAAGATAAGTCTGATCCATCGGGTAAAAGTAGCTCTTGAATGGACGATTAAAATCTATTTGAAAGCCATGCTAACACTGTTTTTTCTATCATTATTTGCTTATTTAATGCTATTGATTGTTGATAAAAGCAAACTGCTACAGAAAATTGTGAAAAGCAAGGAATAGACCTTAGCTAATAGAAACTAATTAGTTACAATAAAATTGCAGGGTTTTAACCTTTAACTAGATAATAAACTTGAAAATATGATTCGACAATCCATAATTATGTTGTTGTTGGCTATTCCGTTTATGGCTTTATCTCAGGAGGATTTAACCATGCGAATTGCCTATGATTTTGATCAAATGACAGAAATCGATCAAAACCTGATTACCAACGCATCGGAAGAATGTCTGAAGAAATTGGTTGATAAGGATATAGAAGGTTTCTGGGCAAGTTGTCACCCTGAATTTAAAGAAGCCACTCCACTCGTTTCTTTTAAGGAAATAGGCAAAATTCTTTCGAATATGCTTCCAACTATGGACAGTATTATTTTTATTGATGCTAAAAAAGTGGATTTTACAACAACGCCAACAACCAGCATGTTTTCAACAGGAGGAAGTCTCGATCAAAGTGACCCTACTTATTTGCAATTTTATACATTGGAAGGAATGGACAAGCAAGCCATATCCATTTACAAAACAATATCAGATCAAATTGCACGAGCAATAACACTGAAGTTTGGCTTATTAAAAGGGAAATATTTGCTGACTAGCTTTGAAATAAATGCTTGTGCATTAAACGGAAAAGATGCCACTTATTATCTTGATTTGGCTAATAAGTGGGCAAGTAAGGATACTGATATTTCTCGTTTTATTGCATTAAACATGGCTTACAAACTTTCATATCTGTGCAGAGGAACATCCACCAAGCAATTGATCGATATTATTACCACAGTTCAGAAGCTGCAAAAAGATTCAACTTTAATTTCTGAATTCAGAGAATGGACTGTTCAGGATTCTGTTTATGATGTGATCAACATCGATTTTATAGAAACAGAAAGTGATATCACACCCAATATTATGTATCTATCAAAAAGGGAGTTGGGTGAAATAAATACAGAAGAAGAAAGTAAACTTTTGTTCCGTTATTTTATGAATAAGTATCCCGATTTAGCCAATGAGTTTAAAGTGTTTTTGTTTCAGGCATATGAAGATTATCCTGCATTACAAACCAAACAGTATACTTATTACCGAGTGATTATGGATGTAGATGAGATGGATTAATCCAAAGAAGTGTAATGCAGAAAATTACAGAAATATACGAGTACAGAAATCTCACCAGGGAAGAAAGAGATCAATTTGGTCGAATCCAAATGGTCAAAAAAGATATTCGCTGCAAAAGAGAAGTGGACTCAGCATCTGCAGGAAAAAGAATTTTGAATTTGCTTATTGACTATGGCTTGCTCAGTGTTTTCTCATGCTTATTGTATTTCAATCCTTCAACAAAATCATACATGGGCATTATAATCCTGATTTATCCTCTATATTTTATCCTGACAGAGTATTATTTCCAGCAAACACTAGGGAAGAAAATCACAAAAACCAAAGTTGTTGATGTTTATGGAAAAAGGCCATCTTTAAAACAAATTGTTTTAAGAACCCTTATTCGTGCTCTTTCTTATGATGGGATTACTTTTTTAGTCAGAGATAGGGGCTGGCACGACACCTGTACTAAAACCTATGTTTTGTCCATAGAGGAGATTGAAGAAATCGAAGAATTATTACAAGATGAAGAAAATTTGAAACCTTAAATGAAAACGCAAAACTATTTAATTTGGACAACAATTAGTTTTTTGACATTATTTCTCTCATCATGCCAGTATTCTACTGAATGTTTAACAGGATATTTCTCCAGATATGTCAGGCATGAAATATATAATGTGGATACTGTAAAACTATGTATTTCCAAGAATGAAGATACCTTGAAATACAGTTATTCATCTTCTAATGAGGAAAACATGGACATCAGTTTTTCAATAGTTGATTCCACGGATTCAATTCTTACAATTTATGGTCATGATTGTCCTCTGATTAATCAGAAAACATTTGATATAGAAGGTTTTGGATTTTTAATAAATAAGTATCTCTATGATACGGATGCTATTGATGAAGAAACTAGCTATTATTTCAATAAAGAATATGGCCTTTTAATTAGTTATAG
>JABINZ010000224.1 GCA_018698135.1 Bacteroidota bacterium | reverse complement strand
TGTTATAGAAAGGACAAATGCTTGGTTGGATGCTTACAAGGCAATTCTGGTACGTTTTGAAACAAACAAAACTCATTGGAAAGCATTGCATCTATTGGCTTTTACAGTAATTTTATTGCGTCAACTTTGAACAACTTCTATATCAAATGGGAGATTCCATCAAAAGATGATGACATGAATTCCTATGCCATTCAACTATCAAAGCAAATTGATACATCCAAGAAATTCTATTTGATAGGAGCTTCCTTAGGTGGAATGATAGCAACAGAGATGAATTCATTTCTGAAACCTGAAAAGGTAATCATTATGTCCAGCGCTAAGTGCAGAACAGAATTACCTGCTCAATATAAATTCCAAAGAGCAATTCCTGTGTATAGAATAGTTCCTCCAATCATCTTAAAAAAATCCACTTTTATTGCTCAGCCATTGTTCGAGCCAGATCGGAACAAAGAGAAAGAAACCTGTAATGCTATGCTTGAAAACCTGGATCCGATATTTTTGAAAAGAAGTATCGGAATGATTATTAATTGGAAAAGGAAGGATTATGATCCTGCAATTATCCATATTCATGGTAGTAATGATCATACAATACCCATTAGAAATGTAAATTATACATACCTGATAAAGAATGGATCACATATGATGACCTTAACTCGGGCAAAAGAAATCAGGGATATTATTTTATCGGAAATTGAGAAATAATAAATAGTTAGACTTGTTTAGTCGTAGTACGACTTAAAGTCGGCCTACGACTAAAACCATACCTAACCTGAAATAATAAATACACTCCCATATGAGTCACTCGCAGAGTACTCAATTTGCAGAAACTATCGCATTAATAATTAACACATAGCTATTGTAGGTGTTATCTTAACAAAAATTTAACATAAACTTTACATACATTCCAGATTAATACTTACAATATCTACTTAACTTTGATTGTAGATGACAATCATATGACCAGAAATAAGAAAAAGCCGAAGCATAAAAATACTCCACAGAAATCTGTTAAGCAGGGAATCATTTCCGTATTACAAGAAGATCCGAAGAAGCTGATGAACATCAAGCAAATTGCGTATCGGGTAGGGATGGTAAAGAAAAAGGATAGAGAAAGACTTCAACAGATTTTAGACGAAATGGTTGAAGAAAAGCTTATTGCAGAACCAAAACCCTGGAAATTTGTATCTCTTCCAAAGCAAGGCGCTTGTCCTGAAGGTATTATTGATATTACCAAACATGGATATGGATTTGTAAGCTGTCCTCATTTTGAAGAAGATATTTTTATTCCTAATCGGGAAATTGGCAATGCATTGCATGGCGACACGGTTCGAATAGAGTTGTTTAGGCATAATAAAGGAAAAAAGGTCGAAGGCCGTGTGTCAGAAGTTGTGCAGAGAGCACGCATCGAGTTTGTTGGCGTTTTAGAAGTATCTGATCGTTTTGCATTTTTAATAACTGATAATCCTAAAATTCATGTCGACTTTTACATTCCACTTAGCAAATTAAAGAATGCAAAATCAGGTGACAAGGTAGTTGTTCGATTAAATGATTGGCCAGCAGGTTCTAAAAATCCTTTCGGCCAAGTGGTAAAAGTACTCGGTAAGGCTGGAGATCATGAAACTGAAATGCATGCTATTATTGAGGAATTTGGCCTTCCGTATGAATTTGATGAACAAGTAATTTTGGATGCCGAGGCAATTCCAACGAGCATTACAAAGGAAGAGATAAACAAACGAAAAGACTTCAGAGACATTTTGACATTTACAATTGATCCAGAAGATGCCAAAGATTTTGATGATGCTATTTCATTCAGAAAAATAGATGATAAAACTACTGAAATAGGTGTGCATATTGCGGATGTAACCCATTATTTGAAAAAAGAATCGATTTTAGACAAGGAAGCTTTCAGACGAGCTACATCAGTGTATTTGGTCGATAGGGTTATTCCTATGTTGCCTGAAATTCTTTCAAATAATTTGTGTTCCTTGCGTCCCAATGAAGATAAGTTGTGTTTTTCTGCAGTATTTGAATTGGATGTAAATGCCCTGATTGTTAAACAATGGTTTGGCCGAACTATTATTCATTCGGATAAGCGCTTTTCCTATGAGGATGTTCAGGAAATATTGGAAACAAAAAAAGGTGAATTTGTTACTGAGCTACTGAAAACAAATGAATTGGCCAGCAAACTAAGAAAGCAACGTTATGAGCAAGGTGCTTTTTCATTCGAAACGGAAGAAGTTAAATTCAAGCTCGACAATCTGGGTAAGCCAATGGGTGTTTATAAGAAAATCAGAAAAGAATCCAATATGCTTATCGAGGATTTCATGCTCTTGGCAAACAAACAGGTTGCAGAATATATTCACAAGGAAAGTCAAAAGAAATTCCCATCAGTTTATCGGGTTCATGATCATCCAAGTATTGAGAAATTGGCTAATTTTGGTCGTATGGCTGCAAAGTTTGGCTATCAAATAAATACAGCTGATGATAAAAAACTGGCACAATCATTTAATCGTTTGTTGGCTGAAGTAGAAGGAAAACCAGAGCAAAATTTCATGCAATCACTAGCAATTCGCTCCATGGCAAAAGCAGTTTATACCACCAAAAATATTGGACATTATGGTTTAGCATTTGGCTTTTACACACACTTTACTTCTCCTATCAGGCGCTATCCGGATGTCATGCTTCATCGGATATTAGCGGATTTATTGGATAGGAAAAATCAAAGTGAACAAGATACATTGGAGTCGAAATGTAAGCATAGCTCAGAACGTGAAGTGAATGTCGAATCTGCCGAAAGAGCCTCTATTAAATACAAGCAAGTGGAGTATATGCAGGATAAAATAGGGGAGACTTTTGATGGAGTTATTAGTGGAGTTATTGAGTCAGGTATCTTTGTCGAATTAATTGAAAGTAAGTGCGAAGGAATGATAGGTGTTAGCTCCCTGCAAGATGATTTCTATATATATGACGAAGAAAACTTCTGTATGAAAGGGCATAATTCGAAGAAAACCTATACACTTGGGCAAACTGTTAAAGTAGTTGTAAGAGAAGCTAATTTAGCGAAAAGAACCATTGATTTTATGATGGTAGTTGAATAACCACAATCGAATAGGGAGGAAGCAGAAACGAGTAACGAGTAACCAGTAACGAGCAACTAGTTTTCTACTTCTTCTTAATTTTGATTTGCTGCCCGGGCTTGATAGACTCTTCATCTATCTCATTCAGTTGCATGATGTCATAAGGTGTGACTCCCGGAAATTGACGGGCAATGGCCCAAAGTGTGTCTCCCTCTTTAACAGTATAGGTAATTAAGTCACTAGTAATTGGTTCCTTTACTTTTCCAATTAATTGCTGCTTTTCCTGAAAACTCATTCCATTGATCTTTTGGTAATGCTCAGCTTTGTGAGAAGGAACGTATATATGAATTTTTTTCCCTGCATATAATGAATTGGCAATTCCTTTATTCCATCTGCTTAAATCATTCACTGTACAATCGAACCAGTCTGCAATCAAGTTTACATTGTCTCCACTTTTGACCAGATATTGAATAAGATGATAAGAATTCGTGTTTTCAGAAGGGAAACTGTTTACTTTATCCAAGCGTTTGGCTGCTGAAGCCTCATCTTTCTCCTTACTGTCCAAATAGTTCTGATATCGATATATTCTATCTTTATGAGCATAAAATTTAGCGGCTTTTTCTTGCGGTAATCGAAGAATGTATGCTTCTTTTGTTGGTGATTGAGGAATGATATCTTTGATATATTGAGGATTTAATTCTTTCAATAAACTAACCTCCATTTGCAATGCATTGGCAATTACATCCATACGAAGTCTTCTTTCAATATGGATTGTATCTAATAATCCCGGACAATAAATATTTTTAGGATATAAATTATGTTCGATGTTATAGTGCATAACATAGCTGGCAGCAATAAATGCCGGAATGTAGCCTTTTGTTTCCTGAGGCAAATAAGGATAAACTTCCCAGAAATTTGTTTTGTATCCCGATTGTGTAATTGCTTTGTTTAGTGAACCAGGACCACAATTATAGGCTGCAATAGCAAATAACCAGTTTCCAAAAACATGATAAAGGTCTGAGAAATAAGTAACAGCTTTGTTTGTCAGTTTGTAAGGATCTCTTCTTTCATCAATATAGGATGTGATTTGTAGATCATAAATTCGGGCTGTTGCGTACATAAATTGCCATAAACCGGTAGCTCCGCTTTTCGATACTGCTGTTGTTTTTAATGCCGACTCAATAATGGGAATATAGTGAAGTTCAAGAGGCAATCCCTGTCGTGCTAATTCTTCATCAAAAATGGGGAAATAGTAATTCGCCAAACCAAGCATTTCCTCAACCTGATCTCTTTTTTTGGTTGTATACAAATCAATATAACGCCTGATAATATCATTATAAGCTAAGGGGATAGCACTTTGTAGCTGATCAAGTCGTGCTTCGTAAACTGAGTCGGAATAAGTTGGAATTTCATCCGCTTTAAAGCCGTAAACATTCAGCTTCTCGATGCTATAATCTTTTTTAGTTTTTCCGAAATACCAGCTATTTAATTCCTGGTCAATCGATTTTTTGCTCATGCATTGAGATACCGAATCTTGGAGATCTTTTAATACTTGTATCTGAGCATGTAACTGGCTAATCAATAAAAAACAGATCAATATGAGGAAACTTTTTTTCATACCAATCTGTTTAAAATTTTGAGTAAATAAATACCGGGTAAAGATTCTTTACCTGTATTGAGGAGTTTAAATTGCTGATAAACAGCTATTTGTTGTTTTGGCAAATTTATTTGTCTTTGTTCTCTTCGTCTTCAGATTTTTCTTCTGATTCTTTAGACTTCATGCCCTCCTCAATGTTGGCTTTGACCTTATCTTTCGCATCGTTAAATTCACGAACACCTTTGCCAATACCCTTCATTAATTCAGGGATCTTACGTCCACCAAATAACAGAAGAAGTGCTGCAAATATGATCACGATTTCCCATGTTCCAAACCACCCTGCTAAAATGAATTCTGTCATAATTAATTATTTTGCAGCAAAGCTACAATATTAATAATAGGGATTAAATAGTTGATTGGAATAATGCGCTAATTATCCACATTTGGCGTGCTGTTATAAAACAAAAAGTAGCTTATGAAAGACTATTGTATACTAAACGAATGGTTTCTGTGATTTTTTCAGGGCTTAGCCCACACATTTCTTGTTGTTCTTCTACGCTGGCGTGTTCAATAAACTCATCTGAAAAGCCCAATCTTTTAACAGAAATGTGCAATTCATGATCCTCAATAAACTCCAAAATAGCTGAACCAAAACCTCCTGAAGTGATCCCTTCCTCCACACAAATTATTTTTTGGTGCTTTGAACAAAGCTTTAAAAGTAGCTGTTCATCCAATGGTTTTGCAAAGCGCATGTCTGCATGAGTAAAAACTATCCCTTCTTTATTTAATGATTTTGAGGCTTCTATGACGTGATTTCCAATTGGTCCAAATGTCAAAACAAGTAATTTTTCACCTTCTGAAATAACTTGTCCTTTGCCGATTTCCATCATTTTGAATTCTTCCTGCCAATGATCGAGTACACCTCCGCCCCTTGGGTAGCGGATAGCAATTGGTGAATTGTAAAACTGAGCCGAATAAAGCAAATGTCTTAATTCAACCTCATTAAGAGGGGAGGCAATGGCTATATTGGGTATGGCTTTCAAAAAAGCAATGTCGAATGCACCCTGATGTGTAGCACCATCTTCACCAACCAATCCTGCTCTGTCGATGCAAAAAACAACAGGCAAATTCTGTAAACAAACATCATGAATAAGTTGATCGTAAGCACGTTGCAAAAAAGTAGAATAGATAACACAATAAGGTTTAAATCCTTTTGTAGCCATACCTGCAGCAAATGTTACAGCATGTTGTTCGCCAATACCAACATCAAAAGCACGGTCTGGAAAAGCATCCATTAAATAATGAAGCGAAGAACCTGTAGGCATTGCAGGAGTAATTCCTATTATCTTCTCATTTTCTTTGGCCAATTCCACCAAGGTTATACCAAATACATCCTGGTATTTTGTTGATTGCTTTTGAACCACATTTTCCAATCCAGGAATTTTTGGCTCATGTGCTGAAACTGAATGATATTTAGTTTGATATTTTTCGGCAGGTTCATATCCTTTGCCTTTTACAGTCATTACATGAAGCAATTTGGGTCCTTCAATTTTTTTCAGATCACTCAGGATTTTAGTGAGTTTGGGAATATCATGTCCATCTATAGGTCCAAAATACCTAAAACGTAATGATTCGAAAAGATTACTTTCCTTAAAAAGATGGGTTTTTATACGATGCTCTAATTTAGCCGCTGTAGCTTGTGCATCTGGTCCTAATTTGCTGATCCGTCCTAAAAACTGCCACAGACGAATTCGAATTCTGTTGAAACTTGGAGAGGCTGTAGCACGCATAAGATACTCTTTCAAAGCTCCGACACCTGCATCAATAGAAATTCTGTTGTCGTTTAAAACCACTAAAAGATTAGCGTCTGAAACACCTGCATTGTTTAAGGCTTCAAATGCCATTCCGCCAGTGAGTGCTCCATCTCCAATCACGGCTATGTGGTTTCGTTCAACACAACCTTCTAGTTGAGAAGCTTCGGCCATTCCTAATATAGCGGAAATAGAAGTTGATGCATGACCCGTTCCAAAAGAATCATATTCGCTTTCACTCATTTTTGGAAAACCACTAATGCCATCTTTTTTGCGATTTGTAAGGAATTGATCTCTTCGTCCAGTCAGGATTTTATGTCCATATGCCTGATGGCCTACATCCCAAATGAGGGAATCGTCAGGTGTATTAAAAATATAATGAAGTGCGATTGTCAATTCAACAACGCCCAAACTTGCTGCTAAATGCCCCCCAGTGGTCGTTACTGTTTCAATGATAAACTGTCTGAGTTCATCAGCCAATATGCTAAGTTCTTTTTGACTTAATTTCTTTAAATCATCAGGACTATTGATTTGATTCAATATGTTATTGCCGCTTTGTGACATCAGGCAAATTTAATGTCTTCTTCTTTCCTGAGGGAGTTTATTTGTTTTTGGATTTTGAGTTATGAGTTGCAGGTTTCAATCATTCAGGTAACAAGCTTTATGTAACAAGCAACGTGAAGCGAGTAACGAGTAACGAGTAACGAGAAACGAGAAACAAGCACATTCATCACTCAAGTTCGAGGCACTTATCAAAAAAAACCTTAATTTCACATCTCAGAATTTAGCAAATGCCTTTAATTTACTACAGAAAGCAAGCATTCACTTTTGATTCTTTTTTACAATTGAAAGAGAAGAGTGCTTTTGTAACTCAGGTAAAAACAATTATTGAAGATTGGTTTGAAGGGAGAGAGAAGTTTAGCTTATTCACTTCTGGTTCAACTGGTAAACCTAAAGAAATTAGTTTTTCCAGAAATCAGCTTGAAATTAGCGCCAAACAAACCTTTGATACTTTTAATTTAGAAAGTGGAGATAGTTTGTTGTGTTGTTTGTCGCCAGAGCACACAGCCGGATTCATGATGATCATAAGAGCATTGATGTATGATTGTGATTTGTATTTAGCTACTCCATCTGCAAATCCACTAATAGATATTGAACTAGATTCAAAGATTGATTTTGCTGCTTTTGTTCCCTATCAAATGCAGCTTATTTTAGAAGCTTCGAATATCAATCCTGATATTTTGAATAGAATGAAAGCGATTATTTTGGGTGGTGGACCGGTATCTGATCAACTCAAATCAAAAGTCAATAAACTGGATTGTTCGGTTTATCATACATATGGTATGACAGAAACACTTACTCATGTGGCCATAAAGAATCTTAAATCTGATGACAATAAGTTTCATGCATTAAAAGGAGTTGAATTTAGTCAGAATGATAAGAATTGTTTGATTGTTAAGTCACCGATTCAACCAAATGAAGAAATTGTAACCAATGATGTGGTAAAACTAATTGATTCGACAAGTTTTGAATGGATCGGTCGCTTTGATTTTGTTATCAATACAGGTGGTTTTAAGATTCAGATCAATCAGCTTGAAAATAAAATGCAAGAAGTTATAGCTGACTTTTTTCCTCGAGCAAATTATTTCATAAGTGCTGTTCCTGATAAAGATTTAGGTGATAAAATGATTTTGATAATTGAGACAAATGAAGCCGTTTGTCAGGCCGAAAAATTGATTATTGCCCTCAAAGGAAGATTTAAATCATATGAAATACCCAAAAAAGTAATTTTTATTCAGAAATTTGTTTTCTCATCAATAGGTAAGATAGATCGAAATAATACACTTTTAAAAATCTAAACCTACTACAATAAATGGCTACTAAGAAAAGAAATTATGCATTGCGAGAAGGTTGGATATCCATTGTAGGTAATACGCTTTTATTTGCATTAAAGTATTGGGCTGGCATTGTTTCCGGATCAGTAGCTATTATTGCCGATGCCTGGCATACCTTCTCGGATTCATTAACTTCTTTAATCGTTATTATTGGAGCAAAAGTTTCAAACAAACCTGCTGATAAAGACCATCCATTTGGACATGGAAGAGCTGAATTAATAGCTTCATTAATAATCGGATTATTACTAGCAGTGGTTGGTTTCGAGTTTGTTCTTGAATCCATTAAGAAACTTCAATCCCACGAAAGTGCTCATTATGGCAAAATAGCTATAGTTGTAACCATTGTTTCTATTGTAGTGAAAGAGCTAATGGCACAATATGCATTTTGGGGTAGTAGAAGAAGCAAAGCAAAATCATTAAAAGCTGATGCATGGCATCATCGCTCTGATGCAATTTCGTCTGCCATAATTTTGATAGGTATTTTCTTCGCTAAAGATTATTGGTGGGTAGATGGCGTATTGGGAATTTTTGTGGCAGCCTTGTTGTTTTATGCAACCTATGAAATTTTGCAAGATGCCATAAGTTCGTTATTGGGTGAGAAACCTGATGATGCTTTAATTGAGAATATAAAAAGAATCGCTGCTTTTTCAACAGATATTGAAGTTAATCCGCATCATATTCTGGCTCATAATTATGGTAATCATACCGAAATTACCATGCATATTAAACTTCCTTCAGAAATGAACCTGGAAATTGCTCATGGAATTGCATCCGAAATAGAAGTAAATATTAAAAAGGAATTGAACATTTGTGCAACTATTCATATGGAACCTCTTTAAGGTGCTTTCTGATTTACACTCAATAAAACTATTAGTTCCTTGAATAGCTATTAATCCTTTACACGACTAAATCGTAGAGCATTAATCATCCATTTTGGCAAATCTTGTTCTGGATTGCGTTTGCGTAAATCCAAATACCAGCCCAATTTTTTCATGATTGGAACTTTGTGTGTTTCCACAAATTCGATTAATGCGCCATCAGGATCTTCAATATATGAGAAATGCCCAGCTGCTTCGCCCATATCGAAACTGTTGCTGCTATCTACCGTAAATGGATGTCCGTATGCTTCGCATTCTTTTCGTAAGTCGTCCATTCCATTGATGTCAAAACACAAATGAATGAAGCCTAAATCACCCCAGAATCTATCTTTGTAAATCTTCTTGGGTTCACGATCCAAAACCTGGAATAATTCAATTTTTGATGGGCCTAACATTTTACTAAAACTTCCTACGCGTGGTTGTCCGTGTCGTAATAAAACACGTCTGAATTTGTTCTTTCCACCAGGCAAATAAGCCAGATCTTCAAAAACTCCTTCTTTGTCGTACACAGCTTCGTTATATCCCAATATATGACTGTAGAAATCAATTGATTTCTGCATGTTAGTTACTCCAATACAAGCTCCATAAACCCCACCTGTATTCCATTTTTGAGGTTTGAACCATTTTTTACTTTCAGCTATTTCAAAAATATTATTGTAAGGATCTTTAACAAAAAAATGATTTTTTTCACCACCTGCATCTTTGCTTAATACACCTACTAAATTGAGTTGCTTTTTTTTGAATTCGTTATAGCTAGCTGTAACATTCTTACTTTTAATTTTACCAGCGAAAAAGCCCAGATCACCCAATTGGATTTCAAAAGCAGGAGGTTGAGGAGTACGGCCAGTGTATTGCCAAACCTCCATTCCACCACCACCTTGCATATTCATACAAAGTACAGCATGTCTTTCCTGAGGTTTGCCTCCGGTGTATGGTAACATCAAACCAGCTGTTGCTGCTTCTTCAAATATTTTAACATCAATATTAAAATTTTGGCGATACCATTTCCAGGCTTCGTGAACATTTGAAACACCAATTCCAAGTTGTTGGATTCCGCTTATAAGTTTAGGCATGTACTAATTCGTTTTTAGGCTGCAAAAATAATAAAATGAGTCAATTATGTAGGCTTTACATTCGAAATAAGCTTATAAAATAATGCTGGAGCATATCTTTTTAAATAAACAGGAATTAGCTCCTTTCCACCAATAAGTACTTCTTTCTTTCCTTTCTCGATGGAACGAAGGTATTTTTTTGCACAGTATTCAATGCTTACTCCGCCTGCTTGTCCTGCATCCATTTTACCATAAGCACTGCCATCTTTGGTGAGGGCATTGATGGAGATATTGGTTTTTACTCGTCCCGGGCAAACAATGGTTACTGCAATATTATCTTTTTGATGTTCCAATCTAATTGTCTCAAAAAAGCCATGCAATGCATGTTTGGAAGAAGCATAAATTGACCGTAAATGAAAACCAAATTTGCCAGAAATGCTACTGGTTACAGCTAAATGCCCACCGCCATTTTTTACCATAAGTTCAAGCACTTTGAGTGTGAGCTTGGTGGTTCCAAAATAATTGATCTCCATTATTCTACGACTCAGCTCTTCGCTGGTTTCCAAAGCCAGTGTACGTTGACTCACGCCTCCGTTACTAATTAAAACATCAATTTTACCAAACTCTTTTACTGCGGTATTAAAAGCATCATCAATACTTTTTTGATCAGCAAGATCCAGATAAACTGAAATACATTTTGCCCCACGACTAATACAATTGTCTTTTACTTTTCTCAGGTTATCCATATCTGGAGCTGAAATAATAAGATTAGCGTTTTGTTCTGCTAATTGGTAGGCAATACCTTCACCTATGCCCGAACTAGCACCTGTTATCCAGACTACTTTATTTTTATAAAAACTACTCATTTACTTGATTTCTGTATATTATTAATTCATCTTTTTCAATCATTCTTTTTTGAATTATTTCGCCTTTTAAAGGAGGAGCAGGCATCCCATATTGCAATTCGACAACACCTGTAAAAACCCGGGCTTCATCCCATAATTCCTGATCGATGAAAGATTGTAAAGTAAATGCTCCTCCTTCAATAATAAGTGATTGAATGGATTTGCTATATAAATAGTCTAAAATCTGTTGAGGCAAAGTATGGTCAAATTGCATTTTAACATACGCTAGCTTTGGCAAACTTCGATTATCTTTTTCGTTAATTACAATTGTTTGTATTCGTTGATCAAAGAGGTTCAAACTGTTTGATAATTTTAGGTTTTTATCAATGACTAAGCGAAGCGGATCAGGATTGTTATCAAACCTATTGTTAAGCTGAGGATTATCAATTTTAGCTGTTTTTGTGCCAACCAAAATGGCCTGTTCTTCTCCACGCCACTGATGCACCAATTGTTGGGAAAATTCATTGCTGATCCAAACTTGCTTTTGCTCAGCAGGGGCCATAAAACCATCCTTGCTTTTAGCATATTTGAGAATGATAAAAGGTCTCTTTTTTTTGTGAAACATATAAAACCTTTTATTCAGCTCTTGAGCCTCTTCTCGCAAAATACC
>JABINZ010000223.1 GCA_018698135.1 Bacteroidota bacterium | reverse complement strand
TGTTATAGAAAGGACAAATGCTTGGTTGGATGCTTACAAGGCAATTCTGGTACGTTTTGAAACAAACAAAACTCATTGGAAAGCATTGCATCTATTGGCTTTTACAGTAATTTTATTGCGTCAACTTTGAACAACTTCTATGTAAACTTAGGCCACAACCAATTAGTTAGTTTTTAGAAAAGTAAGATATAAATCAACTACTTAGGGAATTATTTTCAGTATTTTGATTGTTTGCACACTATATATTTATTATTGATTACAAGCTGCTGGCTATTTTTTCAACAGGAATTGATAACTTTAGAACCCGGTAATTGTTTATCGAAGTATCGAAATCACAAATAAATGATTTATTTAAATATTTTAAAAAATAGTTAAATTTAAAATCAATATTCATAAATGTAAAATGATCTTCAATTACAACATAAAAATTACTAGTAGCTTTAGTTAATGAATTAATAAACATGGAATCTAGTTGATTGCTATCTCGTATTACCCAGTGATTTATTTTATAACCTCCTGAGCAATCTATATTAAATGGAACACCAAATAATTCATTAACTCCAGAATATTGATAATGCAAATTATGTTTTTGTTCATTTGGATACACAAAAATGGGTTCGTTTTCATTTTCAACTTCACACAAAAAACTATTCAATTCTTTAACAACATTCGGTTTACTTATATACTGATATTCTGATAAAACATTCATTGCCAAAATAAAAGATAGTATTATTATCTTAAGGTTGAAATTTAATGGCTTAATGACAAAGAAGAATAATAGAATTATCGGAAAATACAAAAACATTGTATGCCTGAAACAAATAAAATCGTCACCCATTGTAAAGTACAAAACTGACAAAGGAATAAACATAATTACCAACAAAAAGATGAGGTATTTTGCTTCATGCCGTATTTTCCCCCTATTAATAAATGCTGTTACTAATACAAAAACATAAACAATTCTGATTAAATAACGCAACCATCTTACGTCAGGAAAACTGTTGAAAGCAACTAAATTATCTTCAATTTTTACAAGAATGAACTTAAACATTCCCAAAACACCCGAGCCTTGCATGTTGTAAGCAAGATACGTTTCAACTTGCGAAAAGATGATTATGCATTGAAGGATTATTACTGTAATTGGTAAAATCATTAAAATACAATAACGAAAAAAATCTTTAAACCCTTTATGGATTAAAATAACACCACCTATTGCCAAAAGTAGAAAGCCAATATAGTATTGTGTTAAAATAGATATTGTTGCTACAATTGAAAAAAATATCTTTTCCTTCAAATCAGGTTTAATGTCTGATACATAGTATTTCAGAAACTGACAAATAAGGATTACGCAGATAAAAATTGTTAAACTATAATAGCGGATATTTACAGCTGAATATATTGCATTATGATTGATAGAAATAAATAGTAAAAAGAGTGTTAAAAGCAACTTTGACTTTTCATATTGCTTGATTATCATGTATATTTTAACCACACTTAATAGCATAAATATCAATGATAGAAAGCGTGCAAACATATAATTTGTGCTGATTAAACGCCAAATACCTAATATGAAATAGTATAAAGGTGCTTGCTCTTCCCAAATAAGTGCTTGCTGAATTACTTTTAATAAAGAAACCTCAGTTGTAATTAAGCTTGATGACTCATCAATCCATAAATCATTTGTGAAAATATGAATTATGCTTATCGTTGATAGAATAAATAATGAAATAATAAGCGGAAAATATTCTTTTAGAAAATCAAGGGTGTTTTTTCTCATTCTTTAAATTCTTAAAGATACTTGTTGACAGATGAAACATTTCTTCAAAATACCGTTTATTCTGTAATGCAATAAATCCTAAACTAAGAAGCTGCATAGAGACTACAAAAGTAAACCCTCCAACAAGAAATGAATATGGGCGTTCTTTAAATACAGTAGCAACTGCGCTTGTAAATATGTCGTCAAAATAATGATTTTCAATTACTATTTCCGGATAAACCTGGAAAGTATTGATCAATATCCAAACAATAATATATAAGGAAATTATCATGGTAAAAACCCCGGTAGCTACAAAATATATGTGAGGTCGAAAGATAAATCCAGACATTAAGCTTGAAACTACACCCCAAAGGAGTTTTATGCTCGAGCTTCTCTTTTTTCCAATTTCTTCTTGCTTAATCCAGTTTAAATGAGCTGGAATTTCTTCAATTCTGGCTCGTAGAATCATTCCTTTATATAATATTTCAGGATTTATTTCGTAATCCCTAGTTTTTAAATTAAGAGTTTTTATAAAAGTAGACTTATATGCCCTTACCATTGATGTATAAGTGTAATACTTATCCTGGGCTGCAAAGCGCATAAACTTGTTAGCAAATTTGCTCATTACCGCCCGTTTAAATGGCACATTAGATACCTTCCCACCCTTCATATAACAAGAAGCAAGAACAATATCAGCTTGTGCTTCGATTTGGCGTACAACTAGTTTTTCAATATGATCAACTGAATAGCTTAAATCAATATCAAGAACAACAATGATCTCTCCTTTCGCATTTTTAAATCCTGTTTGAATAGCGCGACCCAAATTCAAATTAACGGGATGATGGATCACTCGAAGAAATTCAAATTCATGTTCAAGCTTGTCCGCTATTTCACCTGTTTTATCCTTACTACCATCATTTATTAAAACTATTTCCCACTTATACTTATCTAGCTTTTGTAGGTACTCAACAACTTGATTAATGTTGTCATTAATAATAGCCTCCTCGTTATATGCAGGAATGACTAGAGTTATAAAAGGTTTATTATTCATGATGCTTTTTTTTCTCAAATATTACCCAAAAAATATCCAAAGGAGGGTAGAGTACTTTAAACTTAGAAATGAATGATCTACTTACTATTGATAAAATCTTCTTTACTAACTTTGAATTAGATTTATTTTCCATTAATGTAAATGCATGTTTTATAGCTATTTTCTTCTTTGGTTTTCCAAATTTAACCGGGCTGAAATTATGTTGTGCAAAAACATTTACAATACTACTTTTCGAAAACCAATGCAAAACCGAAGGAGGACTATACTCATGCCAATTTTTATTAAGTATTTTAGCAGGTATGCTATTTTTATCCCAGGATTCAATTAAAAGCAGACCATCATCTTTTAGTAAATCATATGATTTTTTAATAACTTTATCCAAATCATAAAAATGCCCTACCACCTGAATCATTGAAATCAAATCAAACTTTTTATCTGATTTAAAATCTTCAAAAGACGAATTGGTTATTGTTAAGCCTAAATCAGTTTTACCATAATTAACCATACTGGTATTTGGCTCAACCCCTTCTCCTTTCCAACCCTTTTCAATAAACCCTTTTAAAACAAAACCTGAAGCACTTCCAACATCTAGAACAGTTCCCGTTGGTTTAAACTTGGCTATTCTTTTGGCATATTTATGCCCATGTTCAATTAAGATATCCTTTTCTTGAAAATAATCTGGATATCCATCTTTACCTCCGAAAAAATAATGATCGTTATATGTCGAAGCTAAATGGTCGTGAAGCTCTCTATCAATTTTCGTGTAACGATGTTCACATATCAAGCAGTCATTTATAATATAATCATCTTTGATAAATCTTTCTTGAATAGAATCACATTCATTGATATGTTTACACTCTTTTACCTTTACCATAATTTAGTTTAAATGCCTTTCAGCATGAGTACTCATAAAACTTAAATCGTAATGCTTTTTCAATAAATTGATTACATATTTAAATACTTCTGCTTTCTTTTCACTCTCGATATTCATACCTGGAAAAAATGCCAACTGTGTTATTTGATCTCCGCCAATAACATCCAGAGGGTGTAATAAAAAGCTAGGTGTTGTATTGGTAATTTTACACATAAATATCGCAAAGCCTAAATAAAACTTCATAAGGAATTTCGAAATCCCACTCAAATACAACAAATAGCTCAGATGAAATGGTATTTTAATAACAGGAATGGTGGTAACTGGTATTTCCAATATTTTTTTTCCATTTGGAAGTTTGTGATAATAGGGTTTCAATTTTCGTAATCCATCTTTAAATGTTCCAAATAATTCACCTCTATCCTTCTTTTCCTCTTTTGATAAATCCGATTTCCAGAAATAATACATTCTAGCTAATGGACCTATGTAGGTTGGTAAAGTTGAAGCATCATACATATATCCTCTTTCTTCTAATACTTCTAATAAATCCATACTCCAACTAAAACCAGGTCCCCGGAAACCATTTGGTTGCTGACCTGTTGCTTTATTGATTGCCTCAATTGCAGTATCAATTTCTTCTTCCAGTTCTTTTCTTGAATATTTTTGCAACCAGGACTCATGCTTAAACGAATGATTTCCAATCTCATGACCTCTTTCCGAAATCATTTTAAGGTACTTTACATTCTTCTCATCTACTGCATCCTTTCCAACAATAAAAACTGTAATTTTTAATTCAAGTTCATCTAACAGGTCTAAAACATAGGGGACAAAAATTTCAAAGTAAGAGGGGTAACTTTCCCAACCCTCATCACCGTGGATTTTCATATAAGACCACTGATTATCAAGATCAAGAGAAATACTAGCTATCTTTTTTTTCTTCATGCAATAAATAATATTGGTTATCCAATAATTCCATCAAAATAACATCTCAAACAAAGTTTAAAATTCAGTCTAAATATTTCAAAAATACTTATCTACGGCATCTTCGGCTAACTTCACAGTATCGTTAACATTCAACGTACTATTTGTTATATATGACGAATTAATAATAAATATACCTTCAACAGAGGTTTGCATATTTGTTAATGAAATTGAATAAGCAATAGTTGGTAATGCAAAAACGTTTGCTGCTCTTGCAGTTTGAACACAGATAATATCCTCATCTTTGATTTCAGGATACATTTCTTTCAGTTTTGAAATAAAAATATTTTCAATTTCAGCATTCGATTTATGATAGAATTCATCTGAAGCTTTCACATATTTTGGAAGGTATATCAAACTGTAACCATTGAAATTTTTCCTGTCAACCAAGGCTCCCATTTCAATAATTCCGGTAAACGGTGCATCATCAGTTATGTTAGTAACATAATAGGGAGATAATTGGTTCTTAATTAATACAGAGGTACATACAACTCCTAAATATTGTATACTTTTCAGTTTTTCTATTTCAATATTTAGTAAATCCTTAATTAGCTCTGCATTTATTGATGAAGGAATAGTTGAAATTACGTTTTTAACATTTTCAATATGTCCATTTTCAAATACAATTTCAAATTCATTTTCTTTTTTAGTAATGCTCTTGGTAATGTGAGAAGTAAATACTTTAATACCTTTTGATTCAATATGCTTGTATAGCTTATCAAGAATGTTTGCATATCCACCAGAAACATATCCAAACATCTCTTTCTTTAATCCTGTATTTCTAGCTGCATACATGCGTTGAATTGTTGCCCAAATAAAAGCGGCTGATGTTTCTTTATAGTTTTCACCGAGCTTTGCGCGTAATAGAGGCAACCAAATTTTATTGAATGTATTTTTTCCTGACCATTTTGTTAACCAATTTTCAACTTTGATATTCTCTAGTCGTTTCCAGTTCTTCATTTTCGAAGCGGCAAAAATGGTTAGTCCTAAACGAAATTTATCAATGAGGTTTATAGGTGGAAATTTAAAAAACTCAATGAGGTTCGACATTGAAAAAAGTTTCCCTCCTGAATAGAAACCTGTTTTTGTTTCAACCCAGTTTGTCTCTTCTTCAAGCCCAATTTCCTTGATAATTTTTCGTGTGTATAAATCGGATAGTAAAACAACATGATAGAATTTATCCCAAACAATATCATCAATTTGCCATGCAGATGCCAAACCACCAAGACTTTCAGATGCTTCATATAAACTTACATCATATCCTTTCTCTGACATTCGCAAAGCAACTGTCATCCCCATCATTCCTCCACCAATTACTGCTACGGTATTCTTCATAATTAAGAATTAATACTGTTACACAAAGTCGCACAAAGTATTCACAGAGTTTCTCAAAGGATTAATTAATAATTCTTTTAAGTCCATTTTTAAGCAGGGGAACATTAAAGTTAATCAATAAGCCTAATTTGTAACCACCCAGTTTTAAATAGGTTAGTACTTGTGCTGTATGAACATCTGTAAAACTTTCTATACTTTTTATTTCTATAACAACTTTATTTTCTACCAATAAGTCTAATCTGTAGCCATGATCAAGTTTGACTTCCTTATAAACTATTGGCATTGGCTTCTCCTTTTCAACTTTCAATCCTTCAGTGACTAACTCATAAAATAAGCACTCCTGATATGCAGATTCTAACAATCCAGGTCCTAAAGACCTGTGTATCTCAATAGACTTGCCTATTATGAGCTTGGAAATCTCATTTTCAACCATAACTCTGTGATCCTTTGTCTTCTTTGTGAAACTTTGTGTAACAACTTTTATATATTATTAATGATCTCAACCATTTTGTCTGCATTATTACGTCCAAAAATATCCATTTGAACTTTAGTTGGATTGAAATTCATTATTTTTTCTGCATCTAAATCACTTTCTGGCTTCATTAGCAAGTTCCATCCCTCTTCAACAGTTTCTATCCATTCAGTTTCTGAGCGTAAGGTAATACAGGGTTTCATTAATATAAATGCTTCTTTTTGTATACCTCCCGAGTCTGTTAATATTTTCCTTGCATTCGATTGAAGATAAATGAAGTCCAAGTAGCCTAGTAGATCAACCATTTGAATATTTTTCCCGACTACAATTCTATTTGTATCTAGAATACTTTTTGTCCTTGGATGCACAGGAAACAAAACAGCTTCATCTAATTGGCTTAATGTGTCTAGGATATTTCTCAAAACGTTTGGATTATCCACATTATAAGGCCTATGAAGTGTCAATAAGTAATATGAGTTTTCTGTTAATTTCAGTTCATCGAGTATAATCGATTTTGATTTCGCTACTTCCAAATTTCTCATCAAAGCATCA
>JABINZ010000222.1 GCA_018698135.1 Bacteroidota bacterium | reverse complement strand
TGTTATAGAAAGGACAAATGCTTGGTTGGATGCTTACAAGGCAATTCTGGTACGTTTTGAAACAAACAAAACTCATTGGAAAGCATTGCATCTATTGGCTTTTACAGTAATTTTATTGCGTCAACTTTGAACAACTTCTATTTCAAAAAAGCAACTTTCACTGCTTATATTCTATTTTTTATTGGGTTATGTACTACAATTGCACAGGAGTCAGTAACAAATGGAGGTGAAGCAACAGGTACTGGAGGGACTGTCAGTTACTCAGTAGGACAAGTCAATTACATTACAAGCAATGGCAATGGTTATTCTTTAGCTGAAGGCGTTCAGCAAGCTTATGAGATTTCAAACCATATTGGAATTAAAGAAGCTGATGGAATTGAATTGAATATGTCTGTATTTCCAAATCCAACACTGAATGTACTAACCTTACACATTCAGGATTATTCAATTGATAAACTCCACTATCAGGTTTTTGACATGAATGGGAAACTACTCTTTCAAAACTCGATTAATGAGGTTAACTCATTGATTTCAATGGACAAACTGCTTGCATCAACTTATTTCATTAAAGTTTTTGATGCCAATCAGGAAATCAAATCATTTAAAGTTATAAAACACTAATTACAGGAAATCGGTATAAAAAATAATCAGTTTTTTACCAATTGATTTTTAAACCAAATTACCCTAATTTTTGCTCGGGTTTCCTCATATTTATTAAAACACAATTAAAATTTATCGGATGAAAAATCTATTTGTCATCATTACAGCATTATTTCTCACTCTCAACGTTTTTGCCCAATCACCAGAAAAAATGAGCTATCAAGCAGTAGTTCGGGATGCAAACAAGAAGTTAGTTAAAAACACAGCTATTGGAATGCAAATATCCATACTTCAGTATACGGCTTCAGGAACAGCCCTTTTTGTAGAAACTCACAACCCAAATACCAATGAGAACGGATTGGTTAGTGTTGAAATAGGAGATGGAACCATTGTTATTGGAGACTTTACACTCATTGATTGGACAGATGGACCTTATTTTATCAAAACAGAAACAGATCCTACAGGAGGCACAAATTATACGATTGAAGGAACCAGCCAATTGCTAAGTGTTCCCTATGCCTTACATGCTAAAACTGCTGAAGGAGTTACAGGTTCGCTTGATGAAAAAGACCCTCTGTTTAATGCTTCAGTGGCAAAAGATATTTCAGCAGTCGATACCGCAAACTGGAATAATAAATTAGCAGTGGAAGCTGATGGTTCCGTAACCAATGAAATCCAGATGTTAAGCATTAGTAACGACACTATTTATTTAGCAAACGGAGGTTTTGTAAAAATACCTACTGAAACTGACCCAATATATACAGCATGGAATAAAAGTACTGGTATTGTAATCACGGAAAGCCAGATCACGGATTTGGATCATTTTACTACTACTGATGAAATAGATCCAGTGTTCAACAATTCTGTGGCGGAAAATATTACTGCTTTTGATACAACTCAATGGGCCAATAAAGTAGGAACAGAAACTGATCCTGCGTATACAGCATGGAATAAGAGTACTGGTATTTCCATCACGGAAAGCCAGATTACTGATTTGGATCATTTTACGAATGCCGATGAAACTGATCCTGTGTTTAACAATTCAGTAGCTGAGAATATTACAGCCTTTGATACTACTCAATGGGCAAATAAAGTAGGAACAGAAACCGATCCGGTATACTCCGCATGGAATAAGAGTACAGGTATTGCCATCACAGAAAGTCAAATTACGGATTTGGATCACTTTACGAATGCCGATGAAACTGATCCTGTTTTTAACAACTCAGTAGCAGAAAATATTACAGCTTTTGATACAACTCAATGGGCCAATAAAGTAGGAACAGAAACTGATCCTGCGTATACAGCATGGAATAAGAGTACTGGTATTTCCATCACAGAAAGCCAGATTAGCGATTTGGATCATTTCACCAATACCGATGAAACTGATCCTGTGTTTAATAACTCAGTAGCAGAAAATATCACAGCCTTTGATACTACGCAATGGACAAATAAAGTAGGAACAGAAACCGATCCGGTATACTCCGCATGGAATAAGAGTACAGGTATTGCCATCACAGAAAGCCAGATTACCGATTTGGATCATTTCACCAATGCCGATGAAACTGATCCTGTATTCAATAATTCAGTTGCTGAGAACATTACAGCCTTTGATACCACTCAATGGGCAAATAAACTAGGGACAGAATCTGATCCTGTTTTTAACAACTCAGTAGCTGAGAATATTACAGCCTTTGACACTACACAATGGAGTGCTTCTGGGGATGTTTTGACGGATAATGATAATGATACAAAAATACAGGTGGAAGAAAGTGCTGATGAAGATATAATACGATTTGATGTAGCTGGAACTGAAAGAATGCTTTTGACTGCCAAAGCACTGGAATTTGAAAATAACGATCAAAGTGTTTACATTGGTAAAGGTGCAGCTCATTCTATCAGTGGTAACGAAACCGGTCAAAATGTTTTTATTGGATTTGAAAGTGGAAAGAATACCAATTATTCAATTGCTAGCAATTATGCTAGTTACAATACATTTATTGGTTATCAATCTGGGTATTCCAATACAAACGGTTACTTTAATGTTGCAAATGGTTATCAATCCCTTTATTCAAATACTACTGGAGCTTTTAACACTGCATATGGTTATGCATCTCTTTATTCAAACACAACAGGATATATAAACACAGCAAATGGAGCCTCATCTCTTTATAAAAACATAACAGGATATTGTAACACTGCAAATGGTAATTCATCTCTTCATAATAACACAACAGGATATGATAACACGGCAAATGGTTTTGTATCCCTTTATAATAACACAACAGGATATAATAACACCGCAAATGGTAGTCTTTGTCTTTATAAAAATACCTCTGGAAGGAATAATAATGCAAGTGGTTTTGCATCCCTTTATTCAAACACAACAGGATCTTCAAATGTTGGTATTGGTGTAGGAGCACTATACAAAAATGAAGAGAATAGCAATCTGGTAGCCATTGGCGATAGTGCATTGTTTAATTGTGGTTATAATGGTATTACAGCAAGTGGAAATACGGCTGTAGGCTCAAAGGCACTATACAGTAACACATCGGGTAGTTCTAATATTGGAATTGGAACACAAGCACTTTATAAAAATACAATAACCAGTAATTTGATAGCTATAGGTAATGGTGCTTTATACAACAATTATTATTATTCTGGATACTATGCAAAAGCTTCACAAAATATTGCAATAGGTTCTAATTCGCTGCATTCCAATACAGAAGGATATTCTAATGTAGCGATTGGAACAGCCGCTCTTTTCAGAAATAATAAAGGAAATAACCAGGTAGCTATAGGAGATAGTGCTTTATATACTAATGGCTTAAATGTAAACTACAGCAGTTCCGATGCTACAGATAATACAGCCATTGGGTCTAAATCCCTTTACTCCAATACGAAAGGTGCATACAACTCTGCAATTGGTTCTAAATCTCTTTATTCTAACACAGAGGGAGATTATAATACAGCAAATGGAATGCGATCCCTTTACTCAAACACAACAGGATATAGAAACACAGCAAATGGTTCTCAATCCCTATATTCAAACACAACAGGAAATTCTAACACAGCAAATGGTTCTCAATCCCTTTATTATAATACAACTGGATTTGTTAACACAGCAAATGGTTATCAATCCCTTTATAGAAACACATCGGGTCATTATAATGTAGCAAGTGGAAATCAATCTCTTTATTATAATACAACAGGATATTTTAATACTGCAAATGGTGTTGGATCCCTTTATAAAAATACAACTGGAAATTTTAACACTGCAAATGGTACTTATTCCCTATTTTCAAACACAATAGGATATTATAATGTAGCCAATGGTGTTCGATCTCTTTATTCAAATACAACAGGATATTCTAATATAGCTATTGGCATAAGGGCTCTATACAAAAATACGGTCAAAGGCAATTTAGTTGCTATAGGTGATAGTGCTCTTTACAATAATGGAACAGGAGCAAGCTCAAGTTCGCATTCAAAGCAGAATACAGCTGTAGGATCTAAAGCACTGTATGCAAATACTACTGGCTATGGCAACTCAGCAGTTGGCTATAGAGTATTGTATGACAATACTACTGGGTATAGAAATACTGCAATGGGAAGATATGCACTTACAAATAATACCTCTGCCAAATATAATACTGCCATTGGTTACACTGCACTTGATGGAATTACAACCGGTAATAACAATACTGCAGTTGGGGATAATGCATTTGGTTCTGGTTCCACATACACAAACTCCACAGCCATAGGTGCTGATGCATCTCCCGGAGCTAGTAATCGGGTACGATTAGGTAATTCCAGTGTTTCATCCATAGGTGGCTATGCTTCCTGGTCGAATGTATCCGACAAACGGTTTAAGAAAAATGTAAAAGAGAATGTATCAGGGCTTGAATTTATCCTAAAGCTTCGTCCGGTTACCTATAATTTGGATATGGATGCACTTGCTGAATTTACCAATCTGCCTGAAGAAAAAAGATTTGCTGAATCAGAGCAATTAAAAGGAGCTGAGTTGCAAAGTGGTTTTATCGCCCAGGAAGTGGAAGAAGCTGGTAAAAGTATTGGCTATGATTTCCATGGCGTAGAAGCACCGAAAAATGAAAAGGATCATTACAGCTTACGCTATGCAGAATTTGTTGTGCCTTTGGTTAAAGGAATGCAGGAACAACAAGCTTTAATTGAAGAATTATTAGCAAGAATAGAAGAATTGGAAAATAAATAAGTATAAACCGTCATCGCGAGGAACGAAGCAATCTCATGAATCGGAGACCGCATTCTATATCAGGAGATTGCCATGTTCGTTCCTCAACGCAATGACGTAAAAACAACAGGTTTTCTATTAAAAGCAAATGAAACCTGTGAGGTCTGGATGAAATAGAAAAATAAATAAGTATAAACCGTCATCGCGAGGAACGAAGCGATCTCATGAATTGAGGACTGCATTCTATATCAGGAGATTGCCGCGTTCGTCCCTCAACGCAATGACGTAAAAACGAGAATTATGAAAATCCTATCTACAACATTAACCGTGCTTTTTTTGCTAGCATGTGTATTTATCTCCCTTCAAGTAAAAGCACAATCTCCTGAAAAAATGAGTTATCAGGCAGTTGTTCGGGACATGGATCAAAAACTGGTTAAAAACGAATCAATTGGAATGCAAATTAGTATTCTCCAGAATTCGGTTTCCGGCCTTGCTGTCTATGTTGAAACACACAGTTGTACATCAAATGCCAATGGCTTGGTTACACTGGAAATTGGAGCAGGAACAATTGTTTCAGGAAACTTTTCATTAATCGATTGGTCAGATGGTCCTTATTTCATCAAAACAGAAACAGATCCATTAGGGGGTGCAAATTATACGATTGAGGGAACAAGTCAATTGTTAAGTGTTCCCTATGCATTATATGCTGATAAGGCTGGCAATACGAACTTCAATGACACAAGTTCAACAAATGAAATTCAAACTATTTCGTACGACAGCTCGGTAGTTAGTTTTTCGAAAGGTGGAGGTTCTTTTATTTTAAACAATAACGACAATGATTCCTTAAACGAAATTCAAACACTTTCAAAAAAAGGAAATGTAATTACTCTTTCACAAAATGGAGGAAGTATAACGGATGAAAATACAATCTACAGTTCAGGCTATGGTCTGTATTTAACAGGGACTACTTTTCAAGCACGATATTCAGCTGCTATGTGGAATGCGAATCGAATTCAGGATAAAAATATTTCATCAACCAATCCTAAAACAAATCAAGTTTTAAAATGGAATGGAGCAGCCTGGACACCAATGACCGATGAAAATACAACCTATTCTTCAGGTTCAGGAATCGTATTAAATGGCAATAGCATTACAGCAATTGACACAAGTGATATAAACGAAATCCAAGCGATTGGCATTAGCAACGATACCATCTTTTTAGCTAATGGAGGTTTTGTAAAGTTGCCAGCAGAAGCAGATCCTGTATTTGGTGCTTCAGTGGCAAAAAATATCACATCAGCCGATACATTAAATTGGAACTCAATCTCAACTAGTTTGACAGATGCTGATACCGATACTAAAATACAGCTGGAGGAAAATACAGATGAAGACATTATACGCTTTGATATAGCCGGGACTGAAAAAATGGTAATAACCCAAAAAGCACTTGAATTTACAAATAATGATAGCAGTGTTTTTATTGGCCAAGGTGCAGGTAACTCCATTAGTGGTAATGAAGCTGGAGGAAATATTTTTATTGGATATAGAAGCGGATTCAACAATACCTATTCTTCAACTATGCAAGATCGTGCCAGCCATAATATATTCATAGGACAACAGGCTGGTTATTCAAATACGTACGGTAATAAAAATACAGCAATTGGATATAAATCACTATATAACAATACTACAGGATATTATAATACAGCGAATGGTTATAGAGCACTTTACTCCAATTTAATAGGTATTGGTAATACAGCAAATGGTTTTCAAGCGCTACATAGCAATTATACCGGCAGTTCAAACTCAGCATATGGTTATAAGGCACTTTATTCAAATAATCCAGGTCATGAAAACACAGCAACTGGTTCTCGAGCACTTTATTACAACTATACTGGCTATTCTAACTCAGCATATGGTTCTGAGGCGCTAAATTTCAATAATACTGGCTATTCTAACTCGGCATATGGTTATAGGGCGCTTTATTCAAATAAATCCGGACATTATAATACTGCCCTTGGATATCAAGCTTATTATAACGATACAGCATTCTCAAATTCAACTGCTATTGGTAATGGAGCCGAACCAAATGCCAGCAATGTTGTCATACTTGGAAACAGCAGTGTAAGTTGGGTCGGTTGCGTTAACTCCACTTTCTACACTTCTTCTGATAAAAGAATAAAAAACAATATTAAAGAAGATGTTAAAGGCCTTGATTTTATCATGAAGCTCAGGCCGGTTACCTATACTTTTGATAAAGACAAATTTGACGATTTATTAACTGTAGTTGATTCGAGTAATTATGCTGAGAAATATGATGTAGAAAAAATTAAACAAAGTGGATTTATTGCTCAGGAAGTTGAAGCAGCTGCTGTTGAAACAGCATATGATTTTAGTGGTGTAAGAGCACCCACAAATGACAAAACACCCTACAGCCTTAGCTATGCACAATTTGTAGTGCCTTTGGTTAAAGGAATGCAGGAGCAGCAAACTTTAATTGAACAGCAAAATGAAAAGATCGCAGAATTAGAACGTCTGTTGCTTGAAATGCAACGCAAGATGGACTAAGTTACAATCAAACTAAATGCAAAAACATGATTCATTAAGTTGGGTCATGTTTCTTTTTGTCTTGTTAGCTTAGAAACAAAAAACCCCGCCATTGGCGGGTTTTTCAAAACTTAATCACTTAAAAAGCATTGATTAAATTAATAAGACTTATTGTTCGAATTTTAATATTAAATTAGGCTTAACAGCATGTGCAATGGCGGCATTGTTAAAAATAGCAATACCAAATGCAATTTCCTTTGTAATATCAAATACTACATCATCAGCATCACCTGTATCTAATTTGCGCATAAACTCACAAACCCAACCCGTTCCAGTATGTTTTGCCTGAATAGTAATATCGCCTCTTCCTAATGTGAAAGGCTTGGTTGTAACACTTGGAATACGCTTTGTACCTGTAGCTTGCTCATAGCCACCGTCAGCAGGATTGATTGTTCCACCGGCAAATGTTAGTACGCCTTCTGCATCAACAGCAGTAACTAGCTTGGCAGTAGCATTATCAATATCATCTTTACTAATCCAATAATAATCACTTTTGTTAGGGATAACATACTTGGGAACACTCACATCAGCAGTACCATTATTTAAGGTTTGCTTATTGTCAGAATAACCACCTTCACCTGTTTCATCACCTTTTCTACCATTAGCAGCCGATCCTTTTGTATTGTCATCATAAACCATTTTCTGGTCATCAACCTGGCCCAAATATGTGCCTCTTACACGTTTCCAATGCCACATGTCAATTTTTTGACCATCTGTTAAAAGATAATGGCGGGTGTGTTTGTCTTTTGGATTGGCTATGGTACTTACTGTATGGCAAGTAGCATAACAAGTTGTTGTGTTAAAACCATCTACATCACCAATTGGGAATAAGAAAGCAAATTTATCTTCGTAAAACTTATCACTTGCATTGTTAGCATATTTATGCTCACCTTTCCAAAGTTTGTCAGAAGGATCGAAATACCATGATTGTCTGTCTTTGCTATCTTCTGCATCTTCCCACTCAAACAAGAAATAAATATCAGTTCCAAAATATCCGGCACGCATTGTATAGTCATACTTTTCGCCAGAATATGGATCAAATAAACCCAGATTTTCTTCAATACCAGCTCCATCACTATTTAAGTGTGTTAATCTTGCAGGTAAATTAGGAACTTCTGTTGTTCCAAGTAATTTTTGAGAGGCTCCCCACATTGCGTCAATTGTTCCATCCAACATTGGAGCTTCGGTAAATTTCTCGACAAGAAGCTCGGTTGAGCTTGTGTCGGGATTGTCGATTACATCAGGATTATCGTTACAGCTACTCATGAATAGTACTGCACCAAAAAACATAATGCTTGCTACATAACTAAAATACTTTTTCATAATTTATTAATTTAATTAATGATTTTGATCATAAGACTGACAGTATTTCAATTTATGTTCCTAAGCAAAAAGAAAAATAGGATGTGAAGATTAAATAGCTGTATGTTTCTGACAATAAGGAATAAATCATTCAATAATTATTTTTTGAATTAATTCACTTCCAAACAAAAGAATACCAAAATCGACTAAATCTCATCCTTTTAGACGATAAACTGACGGCAAAAGTATTGGGAATTTTTCAGGAATTTCCTGAAGTCAAGCAAAATGAATTTAGACTATATCCATTATTGATTATACCTGACTTTGAGTGTGGATGAAAATGCTTTACAAAGCAAATTTTGCAATCTTAGATTTTAGCGTTGATGCTGGCAGACCCAATATTTCGCTGGCTTTTGCTTTGTTTCCATGCGTTTTATCTAAAGCAGATCGTATGGCATTTTTTTCGACTTCTTCTAATATTTCATTTAAAGTTTTATCATCAAATGCAAAACAGGCAGGCTTAAAACCAGGGAATTTAATTTCATAAGGAATAATTTCCTTGGTAATTCTATTATCTATACTCAAAAGGGTCAAGCGCTCAGAAATGTTTCTCAACTCTCTTACATTGCCTTGAAATGGATATTTTTTTAATATTTCAAAAACATCCTCATCAATTAGCTTTGCTTCCTCTTCTGAGAAAATGGAAACAAAATGTCTGGTTAAACTGATAATATCTTCGGGTCTTTCTCTCAAAGACGGCAACTGAATAGGAAAAACATTCAGGCGGTAAAACAAATCTTCCCTGAACAAACCTTCATCAACCATTTGTCTTAAATCTTTTTTTGTAGAAGCAATTAGCCTTATATCCACTTTGATTGTTTTGCTTCCACCAACACGCTCAATTTCTCGTTCTTCGAGTGCTCTTAATAATTTCACCTGCATTTCGAGCGGCACATCATCAATATCATCCAAATAAAGTGTGCCTCCATTGGCCATTTCAAATCGTCCGACTTTTTCGTCTGTAGCACCCGTAAAAGCTCCTTTTTCGTGACCAAAAATTTCGGACTCAAAAATTTCACGGCTTAGCAAAGCACAGCTCACTTTGATGAGGGGCTTACGATTTCGACTACTATTGAAATGGATAATATTGGTTAATAATTCTTTTCCTGTACCTGTTTCGCCAACCAGTAAAACACTTGTTTGTTTTTGGGCAACAATTTTTACGAGTTCAAAAATTTCGACAACTCGCTTACTTTTACCAACATAAGCGGAGAAATCATAATCCTTTTTGAGCTGTTTTTGAAGAACTCTATTTTCTGCTTTGATTTGCTTTAATTCTAAAATATGCTGGATAATAATAAGCATTCTCTCGTTTTCGAAAGGCTTTTCAACATAATCGTAAGCGCCTAACTTCATGGCCTCTACAGCTGTCGAAATGGTTGAATGTGCAGTCATCAGAACAACATAAATGTCCTTATTGAATTTCTTAATTTTTTCTAAAAATTCAATGCCATCAACATCCGGCATTTTAAGATCTGTAATAACCAAATCGGGCTTGACATCCTGTAATTGCATTAATGCTGAATTAGCATGAGCAAACTCAAACACTTCAAAGCCTGCATCTCTTAATTCATCAGAGAGCGAAACCCGTATTATTCTTTCGTCATCGACAACAAAAATTTTCATTTTACCTATTTAGTATGGGAGTGTAAATCAAACTCTGTCTGGTTATAATTTCCTTTAATTTCAAATTTATAATAATATTCATAATGCTGTTGTAATGTTGGTAACTTTTAGCTTTAGCGTTTAAAAAGTTA
>JABINZ010000221.1 GCA_018698135.1 Bacteroidota bacterium | reverse complement strand
GTAATTATTTAAATTTGTTTGACAATCAATGAAAACTATTTACCTATTTTGAGAGTGTCAATATTAAGAATAATTCCAGAAAGGAGAAAATCTCAGTACGAAAGTCCGAAAAAAATATGAATAAACTTAATTATTATGTTTGTTATAATTCGATTAATAGTGTTTTTATAATATTTATTATTTTTGGCATAATAATGACCTAAAAGAATGAAAAATCAAAAATAAAGAATGAAAATAAAATGGGAGATTTAGACAAATACACAGAAAAAGGAATGGAGTTATTAATGACATATGCTCCAAAATTTATTTTAGCCATAATTACATTACTTATTGGCTTATGGATTATAAAGCACTTTATTAAAATACTAGGGAAAACTTTCAAAGAAAAGAAACTGGACGAATCACTTAGTCCATTCTTATTATCCTTGATTGGTGTAGTATTTAGAATTTTACTCATTATTAGTGTAGCTTCAATGATCGGTATTCAGATGGCTTCATTTATTGCCATTCTTGCAGCAGCTGGCTTGGCAATTGGATTGGCCTTATCTGGAACTTTACAAAACTTTGCAGGAGGTGTGGTTATCTTACTTTTGAAACCCTTTAAAGTTGGCGATTATATTGAGTCACAAGGTGAAGGTGGTGTTGTAAAAGAAATACAGATCTTTAGTACATTACTTGAAACATTTGATGGTCGAACTATAATACTTCCTAACTCACCGGTATCAACTGGAACTATTGTGAACAAAACAACCAAGCCTCAAAGACGTGTTGATCTGACTGTTGGTATTGGCTATAATGATGATATTGACAAAACACGTGAAGTATTAGCAAAATTAGCTGATGAAGATACTCGAGTTTTAAAAGATCCAATGTATGATATTCTTGTTTCTGAAATGGCTGATAGCTCAGTAAACTTTGCCTTCAGAATTTGGGTTAATAGTGCAGATTATTGGGCAGTATATTTTGATATGACTGAGAAGGTGAAGAAAGCTTTAGATGCGAATAAGATATCAATTCCTTATCCTCAAATGGATGTTCACGTCCAGAAATAATTAAAATCAAACAGATGAAAAAAGTTATATTGTTAATTATGACCTTGTTTTGCTTTAGTTTAATGCAAGCTCAAGATGCAGTTGATTCAACAAAAAACTGGAAAAAAGGTGGTTCAGGATCATTAATGGTAAATCAGTTAACCTTAACCAATTGGGCTGCAGGAGGTGAAAATTCAATTTCTGTTAATGGCATGTTTAACCTATTCGCCAATTATAAGAAAGACCGCACGAGCTGGGATAATACATTGGATATTGCTTATGGATTAATCAAACAAGGTGAAACCGATTTGCGAAAAGCAGACGACCGAATTGAATTAACATCTAAATATGGACAATATGCTTTTAAACATTGGTATTATAGTGGTTTTTTGAGTTTTAAAACTCAAATGAATGACGGCTTTAAATATCCTAACGACTCCGTACGTATTTCCTCTTTGTTTGCTCCTGCCTATCTGACTGCGGCAATTGGTATGGATTTCAAACCAAACGACAACTTTAGCTTATTAATTTCTCCATTAACTGGGAAAACAACTTTCGTTATGGCACAGGAATTAGCTGATGCAGGAAAATTCGGTGTTACTCCTGCAGTTCTAGATGTTGGAGGTAATATCATAACTCCAGGACAAACTATAAGATTTGAATTTGGTGCTTATGTAAAATTCATCTACAAGAAAGATCTGGGTAAAAATATTAACCTTCTTACTAAACTGGATTTGTTTACAAATTATTTGGAAAATCCTGAAAAAGTAGACGTGAACTGGGAAGTATTAATGGCCATGAAAATCAACAAATACATTTCTGTGAATATCAATACCCTACTAATTTGGGATCAGGATGTTTTATTTGATATTGAAAATAGCACGGATAAAGAACCTAGAGTGCAGTTCAAGGAATTATTTGGAGTCGGATTTTCCTATAAGTTTTAATTAAGCCTTAAATTATCTATACTAGAAATTAGTGTAGAAGGATACAATTCTATACTCTTTAGACAAGATGATGTAAGGTTTGAATTTTATAACCTTCTAACTGTTTTGAAATTATTTCTATTTCATAAACAGCATCAATCGCTTATCATTCAATCAGGTCTGAATAGAAATTCCTAAATTTGCATCCTTAAAAATTGATATATTTAATCCTTTATTGAATTAAAATGAAAAGTTATAATCTTCAAGCGATCTCTCCCATTGATGGACGCTATGCACCAAAGGTGAGTGAACTATCAACCTACTTTTCTGAATATGCCTTAATTCGATATCGGGTTTTTATTGAGATTGAGTATTTCATTGCTCTATGCAATTTCTTAGATGAATTGGAAGCATTTGATAAAAAGAACTTTGCTTCCCTTCGAAATATTCATCAAAATTTTACTATTGATGATGCTATCAAGGTCAAGGAAATTGAAGCAATTACCAATCATGATGTGAAGGCAGTTGAGTATTTTATCAAAGAGAAATTTGAAGAAAACGGCTGGGAAAAACACAAGGAGTTCATTCACTTTGGATTAACCTCTCAGGATATCAATAATACAGCTGGTCCACTGATGTTAATGGATGCATTATTTAATGTTTACTTACCTGAGCTTACTAACCTGACTCATATTTTACAAGATTTAGCCCTTGAATGGCAACACATTCCAATGCTAGCTAAAACACATGGTCAACCTGCCAGCCCTACCCTTTTAGGAAAAGAAATTAAAGTATTTGTAGAACGTATAGAGGAACAATTAAAACTCTTATCACATATACCGATTCAAGGTAAATTTGGTGGAGCTACTGGTAATTTTAATGCACATTATGCCGCCTATCCAGATTCTGACTGGATTGCTTTTGCCAGTATGTTTTTGGATAAAATTGGATTAGAACGTCAAAAATTTACTACGCAAATTGAGCATTACGATAACATGGCAGCCATGTTTGACATCATGAAGCGAATCAATACCATTTTGCTGGACTTGTCAAAAGATATGTGGACCTATGTGTCGATGGATTATTTCAAGCAGAAAATTAAAGAAGGAGAAGTAGGCTCTTCAGCTATGCCTCACAAAGTAAATCCAATAGATTTTGAGAATGCAGAAGGAAATTTTGGAATAGCAAACGCTGCATTTGAGCATTTGAGTTCAAAACTGCCCATATCTCGATTACAACGTGATTTAACAGATTCTACAGTAACAAGAAATATAGGTGTTCCTTTTGCCCACACCTTGCTTTCTTTAAAATCATTGAAAAAAGGATTTGGAAAATTAGAACTTAATAAAGACAAATTACACTCCGATTTAGAAGATAATTGGGTGGTGGTTTCTGAAGCTATCCAAACTATTTTAAGAAAGGTTTCTTATCCAAATCCATATGAAGCCTTGAAAAAACTGACCAGGAAAAATAAAAAAATTGGCAAAGATGAATTACACGAATTTATCGATGGATTAGCGCTTGACGAGGAATTGAAATCGTATATGAAACGAATCAGTCCGCATAATTATACGGGAAAAGTGCCTGATTTTTCGAAATTACCGAATCCAGATAAAGTGTAAAGCGCTCAGAACCATTGACATTTAAATGGTTTGAGTTATAAAACAATTCATTGTTAGAATTGAAAATTGATTTGGCATCTATATATTCAACCTCACTATAGTTTGCTAGAATTTGCTTCAATAAATCGCTATACGTTGATTTAGTTTCTTCTGTTAATGCACTTTGATAATACTGACTTACTGGTGCATCTACCAAAAACACCTGTATGCTTTTTTCGAGTGATAATTCAATAATCTCTTTTAGGTAGTGAGTTAATCCTTCTTCAAGTTCTGAATTGTAAAGTTTAAGTCCGCGGCTGCTTGTTGTCATTGCATCCTGCTCTAATTCTTCATCATTCATAATTGTCCAAGTCGCGCGATAACCTGTTGACATAAGCATTTGATCAAATTCGCTTTGTAAGGGCACTTCCAATTGCTCAGAAAAAGGGTGTGGGTTTATGGGTGGAAATCCACTCAGCAAATATTTCATAAACTTGGCTCTGTAAATCCAAAAAATTGAATGATTTAGCAGATACAAATAGGATACTCCGTTTTGTGGCTTAATCTTTAATTCTTTATGATAATCCCTCACATAGTACATGGATGTTTTGCTTTCATCATATCCAAAAGAGAAATAATCAACACCTATAATAAGCGTTTTCAGTTTGGGTAATTCGTTTAAATAATGATTAAATACAGCATGATCATAATATAAATCTTGTGCACTGAAAGCTAAATTAAATGCTTTTTGACTTAAATATTGTGGGTTGATTCCTTTTTCTAAATGGGAATTGCCAATGATCAAAATTTCTACACTATCCTTTACTCTTTCCAAAGACCTGAATTTCAAATACAAATCAGTTTCAGTCCGAAAAACCCTCCTCGACCAAATTTCCAAACAAGTAAAAAGCATAATAATTATGCCTGAAAAAATCAATATTCGTTTAAAAAAAAGTGCCATTAAAATTGAAAATAAATAAAAGCAACATCGCCAAAATAACCAACAACAAATATAAATGCAATTAATAAGTAATAAAATGACCACCTAATGATGCGTGGATGGTTTTCAAACAAGCTTTCAATTTGCTTGTTCTTAAGAACAATTTCTATAATTATCATGAGTACAAGAGCAACAACACCCCCTATTACATAAAATATTTTATCTAATTCGGGAATTGAATAATTATCCCATGCACTAAATAATTTCTGAATAATAAAAAAAGCATCAGAAGTGCTATTTGCTCTGAAAAATATCCAAGCAAAAGAAACCAAAACAAAAGTCAGGATTAGGGAAATAGCCCTTAAGCCTTTCGATTTTTTCTTTATTCCAACCGACTTGAAAAACTTTTTCCGTGCTTTTTTGCTATAAAAATCAAGCAAAAGGTAAAGCGCATGAAGAATTCCCCAAATGACAAATGTCCAATTTGCACCATGCCATAATCCGGTTAATGCAAAAGTAATCAAAACTGCTCCTGTATAAATTAGACTAGTTGATTTGAAATATCCATAGGATTCTTGTTTCAATCGATTTGAGAATTTCCATGCTAAGGGTAAAAACAAATAATCCCTTAGCCAGCTGGAGAGCGATATATGCCACCTATTCCAAAACTCAGAAATTGATTTAGCAAAAAATGGTGTTTTGAAATTGATCATGAGCTTTACACCCATGATGCGGGCAATTCCTATAGCAATATCTGAATAACCGGAAAAGTCGCAATAGATTTGAAATCCAAATAAAACGCTTGCCAAAACAAATTGAAAACCACCATACAATTCAGGTTGGTTGTATATTTCATTAACAAAAATGCCCAGATTATCGGCTATAACTACCTTTTTGAAAAACCCCCACAAAATCAGTTTCAAGCCTGCAGAAATTCGGGGATAGTCAAAAGTCGCATCCAACTTATTCAGTTGTGGTAACAATTTTTTTGATCTTTCAATGGGGCCAGCAACCAATTGGGGGAAAAAGGAAATGAAAAGGGCAAAACGCCCAAAATGCCTTTCTGCTTGTTGGTTCCCACGGTACACATCAATGGAATAACCAATTGCCTGAAACGTATAAAAAGATATCCCAACTGGTAATAATATTTTCAAGCTTGGCGATTGGAAATTTGCACCAAAAAGACTAGTAAACCCGACCAGTGAATCAGCAAAGAAATTGAAATATTTGAAGAAAAATAAAATCCCAAGGTTAACAAAAATGCTAATCCATATATACTTTTTTCTTTTCGTCTTTTCTGCAGTTTTCGACATCAAAAGAGCCGAATAATAAACAGTGATTGTACTTATAAGTAATAATATGGCATAGGAGGGTTTCCAAAACATATAGAAAACATAAGATGCCACTAAGAGCAAAAGCCACCTATGTTTTTTGGGAAGAGTAAAAAACAAGAAATTCAATACAAGAAAAAAAACTAGGAAATGGAAGGAATTAAACAACATAGGTTTTCACAATGGAACTAATGCAGTGGAATGAAATCACATATATTCAAAATCACAATAATCCCTAAATAAGAGGATCTGGAACCTATCTACTCTCCGTTTTTTTTGTCAGCAGCAATAATAGCCTTTGCTGGTATTGAAACTGGTAAATCTTCCTTTAAGCGATTTTCAATCGATTCTAATATTTTTGGATCCTGCAGATTTTTCTTGATTGTTGAGATGGTTAAATCAGGTTCATAAAGTGCCTCAATTTCACCATCCAGTTCAGGTAATTGGATATAATTTCCTAATTCTCTGTAAATACCTACCAAATTCTCGGCATCAAACTCTGTTTCGTCAAATCTCTCATTTTTACCAATCATAAAGTATAATAGTGGCGTTATATCATGCCCTTTGATGTAACTAACCATGTTTTCCTGACTAAAGACAACTTCAGTGTTTTCATTTAAACGAAAAGCTCCAGTTTTCGTTTTAATATCATTATCTAAAAGTTCATCATAATCGTTTAATGCATCAAATTCAGAAGAAAAAACTTCTACTTTATCCGACTTACGAATTCCTGTAATATAGAATAAATGATAGTTTGCTTCAACATCCTTATTAACCTGACGCATAAATTTTCGAGTCACATCATTCTTATCTGCTAAACTACATGAATTGTAAAGCGGTAAAAATTGCTGTTTATCAAGTTTGGTTTGAACTTCCTGACTATTGGTAATAGACCATGTCAAAAATTTAAAATCTTTATCACCAAAAAACTGTTCTCTTTGGGTATATCCAGGAAATACCACTTCAGTAAATACCTCATCTGTTTCTTCTGGAATTTTACGAACCAATTTTCCTGAAAGATTATGAAAAGGTGCTGTAGCATTTTTTGATATAAAATCACTTACCTCATTACTGTTTTGCTCAAGCTCTTCGATTGGTAATTTAATGCTTGGATCAAAAACAAATACATCGGAATAAGTATCTGATTGTACGTCATATAAAAAAAACATTCCAACCAAGTTGGCATTTTTAACAGCAAATCCTTCCACAGCATCACCGCTGCTTTCTAAATCCTTCACAATGTTAAAATAGGATTTATTTGGACGATAAATCTTGATTTCTTCAAAAGTAGTTGTCAATTTAGCACCTAGCTCCTTAACATAAAATCGTTGAACGGCAGTTCGACTTCCTCCATCAAATTTTCCATAAATAATTAAAACGTGATTATTGGGTAATCCTTTTTTACTTACCTGAAGCTTGCGTCCCTCTCCCATTTTTCGCTTATAAGCAGTAATATTGAGTTGCTCACTCAGTTGGACAATTTCGTCATCCGAATAAATATTATCCTTTGAGGGTATGGATCCCATCCAAATAGTTAATGGCAAATTGTTTTCATTTACCAAACTGATGGAAACATCCTTGGCTTCAGATCCAAGAATTGCTAACAAACATATGAGTAAGAAAGCTATTTTTTTCATGATTGCAGACTTTGATTTATAATCAAATATACATGATTTTTTTTCTTTGAAATTACCTACAGACAAATGAAAAAAAATCATGTAAAAGCGAAGCGATTCCGGCTGAGAATATAAATTTCGTATTTTCTTTGAACAAAAATTATGTTTTTTACAGGAGAAATAGAATTCATTTATCGCGATTCATTTCTGTAATCTCAGCATTAATCAAAATATAAGTTTTTGTAAATCTAAAAAGATGTAATTGCTGTTTTAATAATTGTTTAATTGTAACCAGAGGTCATGAAATCAATATGTTTTATTTCACTAGTTATGAACTGTATAAAACAAATGAGTGCATCCAAATTAAATAGTATTAATTTTGTATTTCAAATGTTCTGTGATAGAACATCGCAAATTAAATTATTACATGAAATTTTCTGAATTTAATCTTGAGGAACCTCTCTTGGAAGCCATTTCTTATATGGGCTTTGATACAGCCACACCTATTCAGGAGAAAGCCATTCCCTTGATTTTAGAAAACAGCGATTTAATAGCATGCGCACAAACTGGTACAGGAAAAACAGTTGCTTTCGTATTACCAATACTCAATAAACTAAGTGGTCAGAATAACAATACAACCAATACATTAATCATCGTACCAACACGAGAATTAGCAGTACAAATTGAACAACAAATACAAGGGCTCTCCTATTTTATCCCAGTAGGTTCAATTGCCGTATATGGCGGTGGAGATGGAAAAGATTGGGTTATAGAGCAAGATGCTTTACAAAATGGGACAGACATTATTGTTGCCACTCCAGGACGTTTGTTGTCGCACTTACAATCAGGAAATGCCAAATTTGATAATCTGAAGCATTTGGTCTTGGATGAGGCCGATCGGATGTTTGATATGGGTTTCATTGATGATATCCAAAAAATCATTATGCATTTGCCAAAAGACAGACAGACTTTGATGTTTAGCGCAACTATGCCTAACAATATTCGGCAATTAGCAAAAAAGATTTTACGTAATCCACTTGAAATATCATTGGCCATTTCAAAACCTGCTGAAGGAATAGATCATAAGGCTTATGTTTGTTATGATGAACAAAAAGTAGCCCTTTTAACACAATTAATTGTTGAACGTAAGCATTTCGACAGCATTATTATATTTACGTCCACCAAAAGCATGGTGAATGAAATCGTCAGATCATTGAATAGAGCTAAACTTGCTGCAAAAGGTATTTCATCAAATTTAGATCAAGCTAGCAGAGAGAGTGTACTCCGAGGATTTATGGCCAAACAAATTCGGATATTAGTAGCTACTGATGTAATGAGTCGTGGAATAGATGTGAAGGAGATTAATTTGGTTGTTAACTTTGATGTTCCTCATGATGCAGAAGATTATGTGCACCGAGTTGGACGAACGGCCAGAGTAAATGCAAAAGGAGAGGCATTAACACTTGTAAATCCGAAGGATATGCACAAGTTTAGAAGAATTGAACAATTGATTGAATACGCTATTCCAAAGCTTGAACTTCCAGCTGATATTGGTCCTGGACCGATTTGGGAAGACCGAAAACCAAAATCAACCTCCAAAAGGAATTACTACAAAAAGAAGAAGAGCTACAGAGGTAAAAATTGAGGCTTTTTGCAAATTTGGGTTTGATTATTATCAACTATCAGAATGACCCAGCACATATCATACAGAAATAACTAAATTACAGCAATTTACAACCACAATTGAGAGTGCTATAAACAAAATAAATTTGCACTTACAAGCAAGCTCGATTCAAATATGTTGTATATTTGAGAAAACAATTTAAGATGAAAGTCATGATTACTCGACTTGCCTTTTGTACATTCTTCTTATTATATTTCTCTATCAATCATGCTCAATCTATATTTCAGAAAAAATATGGAGGAGGTGCAGATGAACAACCACGATCACTTGCAGTAACGGAGGATAATGGATATGCGATTGTTGGTTATTCGACAAGTTTTGGTCAGGGAGAAATGGATATCATGCTTTCAAAATTTGATAGCTCAGGAAATATATTATGGTCAAAAACTTATGGAGGTGAGAGCGATGATGATCCAAAGTCATTGATTAACACTTCAGATGGTGGATTTTTGATCGGAGGACATACAAAAAGCTTTGGTGTTGGAGATTATGATATATATGTGATCAAAACAGACCATATGGGTGATGTGATATGGCAAAAAACCTTTGGTACAACAGCTGAAGACCTGAATTGGTATGTATTGGAAACAAGCGATCATAATTACATCATTTTAGGAGATAGCAGGTATTATAATTCAGGATTAAAAGACATTGCTGTGATTCAGATAGATAGTGATGGTAAACTCATGTGGACAAAACTTTTTTCAGCTCATCAGAATGATTGGGGAGATATGATAATTGAGAGTAATGACGGCAACTATTTTATTGTTGGAGCAACTTATTCTTTTGGAGCTGGAAAGCATGATATCCTTTTAATAAAAATGAGTTCATCTGGTAATATTTTGTGGGCAAAGGTTTATGGAGGAAATGCTCATGAATATGCTTATTGTATTATTCAGGAGGCAAATGGAGATTTATTAATTGGCGGAATGACTTCCTCGTTTGGGGCAGGTATGGCTGATAACTTATTGATTAAAACAGACAATAATGGAGTCGAAATCTGGACAAAAGCCTTTGGAGGTAACAAAGATGACATAATCGGGTCTTTATTTCAAACTTCTTTTTCTGGTTATTACCTGGGAGGTTTTACAGAAAGTTTCGGTGCAGGTAATCGGGATTTATACTTGGCTAAATTTAACATGAGTGGTTCACTCGACTGGTTTACAACCTATGGAAGTTTGGATGAAGAGGGAACTCAGATAAACAATACACAATTATTGTCCAGCAACCGAATTATCATATCTGGCTATACAAATTCTTTAGCTCAATTTATGCGAACAGCAGATTATGAGTATTATGTTGTGAAAACAAATCTTTCAGGAAATTCTGGCTGCAACCAAAAAAACTTCAATCCCCAAATATATAACCCTTCTATTTCAACATACAATGCAACCTCATCTATTGCAACAACAGTTCCTATATGGCAAAGTGTTTCAGCTGGGGAAAGTGATGATGCAACACCAGAAGAAATTCAGTTGTGTTTTACATCTATTCAAAATTTTGAAATTCCAAAGCAATTTATTCGAATTATCAACAATCCTTGTCGTGATATTTTAAAGATCGAAATGCCAAACAGCAGAAATATTGAATATGAAATTTTAGTGAATGATTTTATTGGGAGAACCATTTACAAAATGACTAATTACGAAGAACAACAAATAGATGTGTCTAATTTACGTCCTGGGATATACTTTCTGCATTTTCACTCATCAGAGGGCACACAAATTCTGAAGTTCGAAAGGCAGTAAATGGATATAAATATGCATGTATAATATCCAATGTTCCATTAAAAATCAATTCTGATTATTGAACAAGGAAGTCTTTTACAAATTATAGTCCCAAATCCTTCAAAACATTTTTGATTTTATCATCAAGCAGCTTATTCACCTTATCATAATCTTTTTTGTGATCTAAGTTTTCTTTAACACTCACATAAAACTTAATCTTAGGTTCGGTACCTGATGGACGAACAGAAATTTTGCTTCCATCTTCAGTTATGTATTGAAGAACATTACTTTGAGGCAAATCAATTTGTTTGTCCATTCCATTCAATAGATTTTTCTCAATCAATGCCTCATAGTCTTTGATAATACTAACTTTTGATCCTGCGATTACTTTGGGAGGATTTTTTCTAAAATTATTCATCATGGCTACTATTTCTTCGGCACCCGATTTTCCTTCTTTCACAATATTCACCAATCCTTCTTTGTAGAAGCCATATTCCAAATAAACATCCATCAATTTATCAAACAAACTTTTCCCTTCTAATGCAGATACAGCAGCCATTTCAGCGATTATTAAAGCAGCAGAAACAGAATCTTTATCGCGAACAAAGTCACCTATCATGTAACCAAAGCTTTCTTCCAATCCAACAATAAAGTTTTCTTGGCCTTCCTGCTTTCTAACAATATCAGCTATCCACTTAAAACCAGTTAATACATCATATTGTTTAACGTCATAGCTATCTGAAATTTCTTTCAATAACTCGGAAGTAACAATTGTTTTTACAGTGATTTCATTACCCCTTAGCTTATTTTGTTTTTTTAGACTTTCCAGCATGTATTTGACCAATATGGCTCCTGTTTGATTTCCATTTAGTAAAACATAAGCTCCATTGCTATCCTTAACAGCAATACCAATCCTGTCGGCATCCGGATCATTGGCCATAACAATATCTGCATCCACTTCTTTGGCCTTCTTTATAGCCATTTCCAAGGCAGCTGGTTCTTCGGGATTTGGAGATTTTGCAGTTGGGAAATTTCCATCAGGAACCATCTGTTCTTCAACAACTACCGTATTTGTATAACCTAAGTCAATTAAAAACTGTGGTGTTAAAACGCCTCCAGTTCCATGCAGTGGAGTGAAAACAATTTTCACCTTTTCTTTTCCTTCTACATTTGGATTTAAAGCCTGGGCAGCAACTTCAGCCAAATAAGCTACATCTATATCCTTTCCAATAGAATAGATTAAATCTGCATTTCCTTCTGATTTAACCTCATTTATACTATTGATGGCAAGTACCTCGTCAATCACATTTTGATCATGAGGATTTACCAATTGAGCTCCATCATCCCAGTAAACTTTATAACCATTATAGTCTTTTGGATTGTGAGAAGCTGTTATAACAATACCACTCTGACAGCCTAAATGTCTGACCGCATATGACAATTCAGGAGTTGGTCGCATACCATCAAATAAATATACTTTGATTCCGTTACCAGATAAAACATTAGCTGTTGTATCAGCAAACAAATGATTGTTAATCCTGCAATCATATGCAATAGCAACGGCAATTTCCTGATTTGGAAACATTTTTAACAAATAATTGGCTAAACCCTGTGTTGCCATCCCTACTGTATACACATTCATTCGGTTGGTTCCGGGGCCCATTTTTCCACGCATCCCTCCTGTTCCAAATTCAAGATTTTTGTAGAATGAATCTATTATTTCATTTGGATTAGTTGTTAATTGTTGGCGAATGCTTTGTTTGGTTTCATCATCATAACTACCACTTAACCAGATATCAACCTGATCCATTATTTGTTTATCGATTGCACTCATTTATTTAATATTCTTAAGATTATTAATACATTTTTTCAAACTATCTCGCCAATAAGGGATTTGCATTGAATAGGTGCTCTTTAGACTTGTTTTGTCTAATACACTATATTTCGGCCTGACCGCTGGCGTTGGAAACTCTACTGAAGGTATCGGTTGAATTTCACATTCTATGTCAGCTATTTCTACAATCGCTTTGGCAAAATCATACCACGATATCACTCCTTCATTTGTGAAATGAAATATTCCCCTGCTAAAACAAGGGGTACTTATAACATCACAAATTGCTTTGGCTAAATCAAGTGCATAAGTAGGTGTTCCAATCTGATCGTAAACAACTTTCAGTTTGCCTAACTCAGCTCCTTTATTCATAATCGTTTTAACAAAATTATGTCCATATTCTGAATAAAGCCAGGCCGTACGAAAGATGACAAAATCATCTAACTTATCAACAATGGTCTTTTCTCCTGCTAATTTTGATTTCCCATAGGCTGAAACCGGCTCGGTGGCATCTTCTTCGATATAAGGCTGATTCTTTTGTCCATCAAAAACGAAATCAGTTGATATATGAATCAAGGTTGTTTCATACTCCTTACAAGCGTTCGCCAACATCCTGCAAGCCTCCACATTCAGTTGCTTGGCCAACTCTATTTCTGTCTCGGCTTTGTCGACAGCAGTATATGCTGCACAATTTATCAGGTAACTTGGTCGTTTATCATGAAAGAACTGGTTTATTTGATCCTGATTGGTGATATCAAGTTGACCTACATCCGTAAAAATAAAGTCAAAATTCGGATATTGATTTGCAATTACTTTGATGGATCTACCCAACTGTCCATCTGAACCAGTTACTAAAATTAATGACATGAATCGTTATTTACACAAAATCAAAGGATGCTAATTTGAACCGCTAATTTAGCTAGATTACTTAGTTCATCAAATTCTATGTGAATATGTGAATAAAATAAAAGAAAGCCCTTTAGCATTCCCATTAATTTTGACCCTTAGATTAAATTAAATCCTTGTAATCAAATGACTAAAGCATTACGTAAGTTTATTATTTCATGTTTGATTGCCGTATTATTTTTCCCGGCCCTTCATGCACAGCAAACATTAATAGATACAGATCCATTAGAAATTTACAACAATGCATTTGAATTATATACCCAAAAGAAATTCAATGCGGCAATTGTTCAGTTTAAAAACTATTTAAACCATGGTGATGATTATCTGTTAAAAGCGCGATCGCAATACTACATTGCTATGAGCGCCAAGGAGTTGAACATGACCAATACCGAAGAGCTTTTTCTGGATTATCTTGAAAAATATCCTGAACAAAACAAGGATTTCACGGTTTTCTTTGAATTGGGAAAGTTTTATTTTTACAAAAAGAAATATGAAAATTCACTTGAATATCTTGTCAAACTTGAAAATCCAAGGCAACTAGGCAAGGATGATTTATTTGAATATTACTACATGCTTGGCTATTGTTATTTCAGGGATGATAACTTAAACAAAGCCTTATCCGCTTTTAATAAAATTGATAATGCACCAAATGCTTATCGCCATATTGCACTTTACTACATTGGCTATATTCATTATCAAAATGGAAAATATGATAAATCATTGGAGAAGTTTTTAGCTATTCAGGACGATAATAATTTCAAAAAAATAGTCCCAGCCTATATCACTCATATTTTTCTGAGTTTGAACAAGTTTGATAACGCAATCGCATTTGGAGAAGACGCACTTAAAATGTCAAATGTTGAACGTGCAACAGATATTAAGTCATATATGGCAGAGGCTTATTTCCAGCAAAAAGAATATGCAAAGGCAATTATATATTATGATGAACTCAAGAATTCAAATCATAAATTCACTGAAAGCGATCATTATAGTTATGGATATTGTCTTTTTAAAAACACGGAATTTTCCAAAGCCATTAAAGAGTTTACGTTCATTAATATCGAGGAAACTAAATTTGGTCAAAACATTTCCTATTTATTGGCAACAGCCTATTTGGCAACAGAAGACATGTATAAAGCTCGAAATATGTACAGTTTTGTTGCTAAACTTAATTTCGACAAAAAAATACAGGAAATTGCTGCTCTCAATTATGCTAAATTATCCTATGAATTGGGCTTTGATAGGGAAGCCATTACCGCTTTAAAAGCTTTTATCAAGGATTATCCCTCATCATCCTATCAAGATGATGCAAAAACATTAATGAGTCAAATCCTTGAAAACACAACCAACTATAAAGAAGCTATTGCCATTATTGAAAGCCTTTCCAACCGAAATGAAGCCTTAGGCAAATCCTATCAAAAACTAACCTATTATTATGGACTGGCTTTTTTCCAAAATAAAAACTATGACAAAGCAAAAGTCAATTTAGTAAAATCAATACGCACTGATAAAGACAAAAAGATTAAAGCATTGGCTTATTTCTGGTTAGGAGAAAGTTATTTCCAACTCAAGGAATATGATTTTGCACAAAGAGAGTATAAGAATTTTTTATGGATCAGTGAATCAAGAAAAACTCCTTATTACAGTATTGCTTATTACAATATTGCTTATACTTATTTCAAGCAAGAAAAATTTAATGATGCTCGTGTAAATTTCGACAAATATGTTAGTCTGGAATCGACAAGTAATAATTCGAATCGATATAATGATGCTATTATTCGAACAGCAGACTGCTATATGGCTCAAACCAACTATGCTGATGCCATAAACTATTATAATAAAACAATCAACAACCGCAAGCAGGAAGTTGATTATGCCATGTTCCAAAAAGCTACCATATTGGGCCTTCAAAACAAAGATGATGAAAAACTGGCCACATTAAAAGACCTGAGTGTTCGATTCAAAGACTCACCTTATTTAGATGATGCTTTATTTGAAATTGGCAATATGCTTTTTATGAGTGGCAAGTTTGCACAGTCTCAAAACAAATTCAATTACTTGATACAGGAATTTCCAAGAAGTCCATATTATACATCTGCCTTACTTAAAATAGGGCAAGCCAACTATAATTTGAATAATATCGATAATGCCCTGGATCAATTTAAAGCGATTATCAATCAATATCCATACTCAGAAGAAGCCAAAGAAGCTTTTAATGCTTTACGAGAAATTCTGATTGATCAGGGAAAAGGTGATGAAGTACTTCCATATGCACCTAAAACGAGTCTTACAAAATCATTTAAAGACTCTACTATTTACCATTCGGCATTCAGCTTTGTTAAGAAGAATGAACATGCAAATGCAATAAAACAATTGGAAAACTATTTACTTCAGTATCCTGATGGCTATTTTGTGGTGAATGCCAACTATTACCTTGCTTATTCTGCAAATGCTGAAGGTCGTAAAGATTTAGCGCTTGAACATTACGAAGCTGTTAACGATATGAGTCCGAATGAATTTGTTGAAAAAGCATTAAAAGGAGCAGCAATCATCTTCTATTCCAATACAAATTATGAAAAAGCCTTGATGCGATTCAGACAATTAGAGGAAATTGCTGTTATCCGGGAAAATGTACTTTTATCTGCATTGGGACAAATGAGATGTCATTATAAATTACTGGAATTTCAACAATGTATCGACATGGCTGACAAAGTCCTCAATTTAGCCTATGCCAGCATTGATCACAAAATAGAAGCCCATTATTATTCCGGCAAATCAAATTTGGAGCTGTCGCAATTGGATAAGGCCATGGCTTCCTTTACTCAAGTATATAGCAATAACAGTGGAAATATTGGTGCTGAATCAAAATATCTAACGGCTTATATTTTTTATTTAAAAGAAGATTACGATGAAGCTTTAAATACAGTACTAGCGCTGAAAGATGATTTTTCAAATAATGACTATTATGTTGCTAAAGGTTTTATTTTGCTGGCCGATGTTTTTGTAAAAATGGGTGATTTCTTTCAGGCAAAATCTACTTTGCAAAGTATCATTGACAATTTCCCAGATGAGGGAATAAACAAATTGGCCTCAAACAAACTTGCCGAAATAATTCGGCTGGAAAAAAGTCTGGAACAAACAAATCCTGATGAAGATGAAAACGAAATTGAAATTGATAGCGACAATTAATATTACAGCCATGATGCACATGAAAACAACTAAACCGATATCGAAGATAGTTTTACTGATTGGACTTCTTATTCCATTCTTATCTGTAGCTCAGGATAGTAACTCTATTTTTACAGGCTCACAAGAGATAGTGAGAGATTATATTCCAAAATTCAGGGATGCTATTAAATTAGATGTTATACCCGTTAACGAAAAGGTTGAAATTAATAAACCAGAAATAACTTATCGGGTAACATCATCCTTGTTTCCTGTGGAAAGAGAACTGATAGAAAAACTACCTGCTATGCGATTAGTAAGGCCAAAACGAGTTAAATTAAACCATTATTACCTGAAAGGCGGATTTGGCAATTACAATAATATAATTGTAGAAGGTGTATTTAATACAACCAAATTGCGAGACAGATCTTTAAGTATTCATGCACTACATAATTCCGGAAAAGCGACAGTAAAACAATCCAATGTATCAGAGCAATTATTCGAAATTGATGGACATAAGGATTTTAGAAAAAACACGCTTTCGGGAAAAGTGTTTGTTGAAAACAATCGACACCATCAATATGGTTTTGATCCACTTGAAAATGTAGATTTCGACACATTAAATGCTGAACAAATAAGGCAGAACTTTTTAGATGCTGGCTTCCATTTGAATCTGACCAATGAACTAACTAAACGCAGTAAAATCCGATATTGGACCAATGTCTCATTTTATAACTTCCGCGATTACGAACGATTAAATGAAAGCGCAATATCATTTAATGGAAAAATCGAACAGTATTTCAAAGAAAATCCCATTCGATTTGAAGCAACTGTTAATCAATATTTTATTAGCTCAAATCCCAGCTTGTCGCGAACCTATTTTGATGTAAACGCAAACTACATGTTTATCCGTGACAATTTTGTCGCTGAAATAGGTTTTGATGCACCAACTGAAATAGACAGTATTGGATCTCAAACACACTTCTATCCTATTCTGAAAATTGAAGGACGATTAGCAAGCAATTTCCTTTATGGTTTTGCCGGAATCAAAGGAGGCCTACAAGAAAATACCTATAAAAGTCTGGCTTATGAAAATCCGTTTATAGCCTCCAATTTTACTTTGAAAAACACGAATAATAAGCTTGAACTATTTGCGGGTTTAAAGGGTAGTGTGCATGAAAAATTCAGGTATAATACAAGTTTCTCTCATCAAACCATCGAAAACTTGTTGATGTTTATTAATGACTCAACTCATTCCGAACGATTTTTAACACTCTATGATTCGTCTGCAGTCAATCTTATAAAATTACATGCTGAGATAGAATTAAATGTCATTAACAATTTACAATTATTTGCTGCAGTTAATTACTACCAATATAATAAAGCAAATAGCAGTTTTGTAGCTTGGCATATGCCTGATGTGGATTTTAAATTCTCAGCAAAATATCATATTCAACATAAAGTGTATTTTAACATCGATTATTTCTTAATTGGACAAAGAAGTACCGTGGATTGGAATACACTAAGTGTTCCTCCTTTTGGACCTAATATTTTATTGAAGCCAATCAACGATATCAATGTTGGTATTACCTATAAATTCTCAGATAAATTTGGCTTGTTCTTTCAGTTCAACAATATTTTAAACAATAAATACAGCTATTGGAACAATTATAATCTGAGAGGTTTTCATTTCTTAGCAGGTGCAAAATTGAATTTATAACATATAACATTTGGCTGTCATGGCATATCTTTTGACTTTATAAAAGAATGCAAAGAATTCTTTTCATAAGCATATTTCTAATTTTAAGTTCAGTCGTAAAAGGGCAAGAATTTAAAATACTTCCCGCAATTATTTCCAATGGAGATACATGTGCATACATTCAACTCCCTGAATTTCATGTGAGTGCCCGGATGTCATCTAAAATGAGAAGATGGTATAAACGTAATAGCAGACTTGTTCGAAATATGCGTGTTGTCATGCCTTATGCAAAACTAGCCAGTGCACGTTTATTGGCTATTGACAGATCTTTAATGGGCATTCAGGATGAGAAATTAAGAAAACAATTTTACAAAGAACAAGAGCAACAACTGATTAGCGAATTTGAAAATGATATTCGAAAAATGACTTTTTCTCAAGGGAAACTCCTCATTAAACTTATTGACAGAGAAACAGGAAAAACATCTTATACCATAATTCATGATTACCGAAGCGGCCTAACTGCTGCATTTTGGCAGGGATTAGCCAGAGTTTTTGGTTATAATTTGAAGGAAAGTTATAATCCAGCCAAAGAAATAGAAATCGAAACAGCCATTCGATTATTAGGTTACGAATAGCCAAAAAAAAACCCCGATGAAAACATCAGGGTTCTTTATATATCTGTTAAATTACTTTTTATCTGAATCAGCTTCTTTATTTACTTTTTTTGCAGCTGGTTTTTTAGCTTTTTTCACTTCCTTTTTAGGTTCATCTTTTACTTCAACGATTTCTTCTTTTACCTCTTTAATCGTTTCTTCTACTTCAGCAACAGCCTCTTCAACTTTCTCAACTTCCTTTGCTGCTTTTTCAACTTTTACTTCAGGACCCCAATTTTCAGGTTTTACAAATCCCTTAACAGTACTCTTTTTAAGCAATGTCTTTCTTTTGGCGATTCTGTCCATTAATCTCATCCCTTTCCTAGTCAAACTATTCGTAGTCATATCTCAAAATTTTGTGCAAAAATAAGATTATTTTTCAAACATTACGATCTAAATAACAAATTGATTTGTTACAAATAGAAAATATATTGAATATTATCCTGCAAATCACTGATTAACAAATCTTTTCCTTGGGTTAACTGCTCTATAATGTCCGATTGTGCATTTTTCACTTTCACCATACATACCTGATCGAAAACTTCAATATGATAATATTTACTTAACTGCACCATTACTTTCAATATCAATTCAGGAAAATTATTTAAACAAAGATATTGAGCTTGATCGATAGTGGCTTGAAAATTTAATACCATATGATTGTCACGAATGCAATCGGAAATCTGCTCTTTTTCCGGATCCGATAATTCTTCATTTGTTTTGGACTGTATTTTTAAAAGGTATTTATGAAATCGATGAATGATAATAGGAATATGGGCAATTGGTTCAGCCGAATCATGTATTATACTTCCCTTTTCTGCAGCTAAATCAAATTGCCTTACCTCTAAGGGTATATTTAAGGATTGTAAGGGAGTAATTGAATTATGGTGTAAAACTTTGGCTCCCAATTGGGTAAGCTCGAGTGCATCTTGATAAGTAAGCTCAGGAATTAATAGTGCATGAGGGTAGTTTTTAGGATCGGCATTGTATACTCCTTTCACATCTTTCCACACAACCACTTGTTCCGATTTCGTATAATTACCCAATAATGCAGCCGTGTAATCGGATCCTTCTCTTCCAAGAGTAGTTGAAAAACCATCAATTGTTGATCCTATGAAACCTTGGGTTATCATTAAATTCGCTTCACTACTAGCAACAAAGTCAACTACATTTTCTCTTGAAAGCGTCTCAATAATTGCTGCATTTCTGAATAAGTTCGAAGTTTTTAAATATTCTCTGATATCAAACCAGGTGTTTTCCAAACCTTTTTGGTTCAAATATTCGCTTATTAACTTACTGGAAATCAATTCACCATAGCACACAATTTGATCGTATAAAAAATCAAAATCTTTATCTTCATTCGATACAAATGTTTTCAATATTTCATCAAACAAACTGTTGACCTCTTGTTTAATAGGAAGGTCGTCAGTATACCGCAGTGCTTGAATCACTTCTAAATGAAAACTTTTTATTTTTTCCAAAGAAACATAAAACTGCTTTTTGTCATGCAAAAACTCACTTATCAGCTTTTCTAAGCTATTCGTTGTTTTATTGATTGCAGATAAAACAACTATTATTTTCTCATTTTGATACTGCTGCAGGATTAAATGTAATTTCTCAATTGCATGTGCATCCTGAATTATTCCTCCCCCAAATTTAAATACTTGCATACTCCTCTTGTATTATGCTTAAAAAATTACAATTTCACCGAAATTGATAAAATAATAGAGATATTTGTAGTGCAAAAATAAAAAAGAAAAATGCTTCGAGAGGTTAAAACACTAAATCAGTTTATCGTAGAACGTCAGTCAGACTTCGAATATGCAAAAGGTGAGCTTTCAAGCTTGCTGAGTGATATCGCAACAGCCGTTAAGATTATTAATAGAGAGGTAAATAAAGCAGGCCTTGTAAATATACTTGGTTCAGCAAATGAAATTAATGTTCAGGGCGAAGAAGTGAAAAAGCTGGATGTGTATGCCAACGAAATGCTTATTATTGCTTTAAGCTCTGGAGAAGATTGCTGTGTAATTGCATCTGAGGAGAACGAGGATATAGTCGAAGTTCCTACACAGAATAATGTCCAACCTGCTAAATATGTTGTTGTTTTCGATCCATTAGATGGTTCGTCAAATATTGATGTGAATGCTTCTATTGGAACCATTTTCGGTATTTACAGAAGAGTATCAGATGGTGAGGGAAGTGGTAAACAAGAAGATTGTTTGCAAAAAGGCAGAAATATAGTGGCAGCTGGTTATGTAATTTATGGATCATCAACCATGTTGGTTTATACAACCGGAAATGGTGTTAATGGTTTTACCCTTGATCCATCCATTGGAGAGTTCTGTTTGTCTCACCCAAAAATAACATTACCTGAAAAAGGCAATATTTATTCATTAAACGAAGCTAATTTTTCAGACTTCTCGGAAGGATTAAAGAAATACATTAACTATTTAAAAAGTGATGCTACGGATGAAATGGGGAAATTTTCAGCTCGCTATATTGGGACACTCGTTGCTGATATTCACCGTAATTTATTAAAAGGAGGGATATTTATATATCCAGGATCAGTAAAAGCTCCTGAAGGCAAATTGCGATTGATTTATGAAAATAATCCAATGGCTTTTTTAATTGAGCAAGCAAATGGTAAAGCAACTGATGGACAAGGCATCAACATTTTAGACATACAACCAAATGATCTTCATCAGCGAACACCCCTATTTATAGGTAATACAGAATTGGTTGATTTAGCGGAAGAATTTATTAAAAGATACGGTTGATCAATCAAATGCTGTCTTTTTGTCATCTTTTCTCTGCATCTTTCTTTTTGTCTTCTTATTTGATAGTCAATTATCCACAAGTATTGCATCTTATCGATTAAATATATTAATAAGGAAATCAATACTTTTGCATCAAAATAACGCTAAACTATTGTGAATGATTAGTAAAGTAAATGAACAGGATTTAGAAATTCTAAAAAAATCGATAATAAAGGGTATGCTTGACAAGAAGGCAAGTAATATTACAAGCATTGACCTGCGAAAAGGAAACAACAGTTTAGCCGATCTGTTTATTGTTTGCCACGGTACATCAAATCGACAAGTGGAAGCCATAGCAGAAAACGTTGAAGAAGAAGTATTCAAAACTACTGGTGAGAAAGTAAAGCATAAAGAAGGCTATACAAATAAGGAATGGATATTGCTCGACTATTTCGACATTATTGTACACGTTTTCAGCGAAGAAAAGAGAGAATTTTTTGCCCTTGAAAAATTATGGGGTGATGGCGAAATTGAAGTTCATGCATCTGAGAATATTATCATATAAATCTTATGACAAATAAACAAGAAAGTCCAGAAAAGAAAGTTAATCCTACAAATCCGGACAAAAAAAACCCTAAGAAGTTTAATTTTTATTGGATTTATGCAGTGATTGCCTTGCTTTTGTTTGGTACTTATTTTTTCCCAAGTGATTTCACAAAAGACACCTATTGGGTGCAGGTGGAAGAAATGATTATTAATAAAGACGTTGAAAAATTTGAAGTCATCAACAATCAGGAAGTACTGGTTTACATTAAAAAAGATGCTTTAGAAAGCGAACGACATGACAAACTCAATGAGAAGGCTATCAGAAAAAGCGCTGAAGGACCACATTATAAATTTAATGTGCCCGATTCCAAAGAATTTCAAATTGATGTTCAAAATTTAGAAAAAGAATACACCCTTGATAAAATTCCAATTTATTATAAGAATAAGGAAAACTGGGGACGTGAAGTGTTTAGCTGGATTATCCCCATTGGATTAATGGTTCTACTTTGGATATTTATTATGAAAAGGTTCCAGGGTGGTGGAGCAGGCGGAAGTCAGATTTTCAATATTGGTAAAAGCAAAGCAACATTATTTGATAAAGATACCAAAGTAAACGTTACCTTTAAAGATGTTGCAGGTTTGGAAGAAGCAAAAGTGGAAGTTGTTGAAATTGTTGATTTCCTCAAAAACCCAAAAAAATATACAGATTTAGGCGGTAAAATTCCAAAAGGTGCATTATTGGTAGGCCCTCCAGGCACAGGTAAAACTCTTTTGGCAAAAGCCGTTGCAGGCGAAGCCAGCGTTCCATTCTATTCACTTTCAGGTTCTGATTTTGTTGAAATGTTTGTTGGTGTTGGAGCATCTCGTGTACGAGACTTATTTAACCAAGCCAAAGCTAAAGCCCCATGCATTATATTTATTGATGAAATTGATGCCATTGGTCGAGCACGAGGTAAGACAATTGCTCCAGGCGGTAATGATGAAAGAGAAAGCACCTTAAATCAGCTGTTGGCAGAAATGGATGGATTCTCATCTAATTCAGGTATTATCATACTAGCAGCAACCAACCGACCAGATGTATTGGATTCTGCCCTATTAAGACCAGGACGATTCGACAGACAGATTTCCATCGATCGACCAGATTTAAAAGGTCGTATCCAGATTTTTAATGTGCATTTGAAACCATTAACAAAACTGCATACCAATGTTAAATCGGAACGCCTTGCTGAACAAACACCCGGATTTGCTGGTGCTGAAATTGCCAATGTTTGTAATGAAGCGGCCCTAATTGCTGCTCGTAAAAATAAAGACATTGTTTCAATGCAGGATTTTCAGGATGCCATCGATCGTGTAATTGGAGGATTGGAAAAGAAAACCAAAATCATTTCTCCTGAAGAAAAGAAAATTGTTGCTTATCATGAAGCAGGTCATGCAATTATTGGCTGGTATCTCGAGCACACATCCCCATTATTAAAAGTATCTATAGTCCCAAGAGGTTATGCTGCATTGGGTTATGCTCAGTATCTTCCAAAAGAACAATATCTGTATACAACAGAGCAAATTCTGGATACCATGTGCATGTCGCTTGGCGGAAGAGCTGCTGAAGAATTAAAATTCGGAAGAATCTCAACCGGAGCACAAAACGATTTGGAAAGGGTAACAAAAATGTCATACGACATGGTTACGATTTATGGAATGAACGATAAACTCGGACATGTTTCTTTCCATGATCCACAGAAAGAGTATAGTTTCCAAAAACCTTATAGTGATAAAACTGCTGAAACTATTGACGAAGAAGTACGTAAGATCATTGAAACAAGCTATCAAAGATCACTTGCATTGTTAAAAGAGAAAGTTGAAGCCTTTGAAAAAATCGCCAATGTTTTACTTGAAAAAGAAACAATTTTCCAAAGCGATATTGAGAAGCTTATTGGCAGTAGACCTTTTGAAACAGAAGCAGAAGCAGAAGCAAAGAACAGATCAAATGCAGAAACTGCTGAATATTTAGAAGAAGAAGAAGCGAAAGCAGAGGAAATTCAGGAAGAAGTTGTTGTTGAAGAAAACAAGGAAGAAACTACTGAAACTGCTGAATCAGAAGATAAAACAGAATAATTCATGAGTATTCGCTTATTCATAACAGGTGGTACTTTCGATAAAGAATACAACGAATTGAATGGAACCTTGTATTTCAAGGATAGTCATTTAAAGGAAATGCTAGAATTAGGTAGATCGAAAGTAGATGTGCAGATAAGAACCCTAATGATGATTGATAGTTTAGAGATGGATGAATCTGACAGGGAAATCATACTTACCAACTGCAGAAAAACACCAGAAGATAAAATTGTCATTACACACGGTACCGATTCCATGGTTGAAACGGCCAATTTCCTCGCTCAGGCTAAATTAGAAAAGACCATTGTGCTAACCGGAGCCATGATCCCTTATAAATTTGGAAGTTCAGACGGCCTTTTTAATTTAGGCAGCTCTTTGGCATTTGTTCAATGTCTTCCTAAGGGAGTATATATATCCATGAATGGCCGATATTTTGCACATGATAACGTACAGAAAAACAGACAAAAAGGGGAATTTGAGGAGCTAAATAATTTTTAACACACAATTGATAATAATTGTATATTTAGCGCGTTTTAAAATAGAGCAAAAAATTAAAATTTACTGAATTGATCACATTAATTCTTATCACACTTTTGAAGAAATTGGGCATCGACCAGAAAACAATAATGGTCTTTGTTAGTCTTCTAGCTTTGTTCATTAGCATGTACAGCAAAGCCAAGCTACCTTTAATGATGTAAATTTCACACGCTTTTTTTAGGCTGATTCACCCATTAATTCTATTTTTATCCTTTCTTAATAATTCGTTCAGCAGACGTGAATCTTCTTATCATGAGAATTAAGTTACTACCATTATTACTGGTGTTTGTTCTTTGTTATAATCCTATTTATTCCCAGAATATTCTATCTCCAAAAGAGCTTGCAAAAGCCAAAGAATATAGGAATTGGAAAGATGCCATTGACAAGCCTTTAAAAGTTCACAAACTAAACCTCAAGCGTAGTAAACTTTCAGAACTTCCAAGAGAAATTGGGAAATTTAAGAATTTGCAAATACTTGAATTGGGTTCTAACAAATTTAAGGTACTACCTCGTGAGCTTGGAAGACTTAAAAAGCTACAATATCTGGGCTTATCCTATAGTCGAAATTTAAACATCAACAAAGCAATGCCTGTGATTGTGAAGCTTAAGTTATTGGAGAATATTGACTTAAGTGATAATCAGCTAAAGCAACTCCCAAGAGATATTGCACGGCTTAAGAATTTAAAACAAATCAATTTATCCTATAATAAAAACATCAATACTCGTCAGGTTTTAAGTATTCTTAGTCGATTGGATCAATTAGAAATATTGATGCTGGCTGAAAACAATATCAAAACACTTCCTGAAAGTATTGTTAAAATGCAAAACCTTAAAGAATTGCATCTACAATTCAATCCAATTAACGAAGCAGAAAGAAAGAATCTCATAACCCTCTTACCCAATACGAAAATTATTTTTTAGGATATGAAATCCTATCCGACAAAATATTACATTCGATTTCTTACGTACCTTGTATTTTCCTTATTCATTCTTTACTATCGTATCAAAAAGAAATTACCCTCTGAGGTCAAAAAGCTTAAATCACCTTATTTGCTTTTGAGCAATCATGTTGGTTTTTGGGATCCTTTTATTGCAGGTCATTTCTTGCCAAAGTTCACTCATTTTGTATCTTCTGATGCTGCATTTCGTCACAAAACAACGAATTTCTTTCTCACTCGCCTTGGTACCATTGCGAAGAAGAAAAATATGCGTGATACCCAGGTTATCCGTGATATTATTTCAGTCATTCAACAAGGTGAGAATGTGGGTATTTTTCCTGAGGCGGTTCGGAACTGGGCTGGTTCAAGTTTTAAAATGGACAAATCCATTGTCAAATTAATAAAGCTGTTAGATGTTCCTGTAGTAGTTTCCATCTTAAAAGGAATGAATTTATTCAATCCCAGATGGTCGAAGAAAATTAGAAAAACGAAAGTTGAAGTAGAATACATATTGCTACTAAATAAAGAAGAAGTTCACAAATTATCGGAAGAAGAAATATTTGCTCGATTACAAAACACCTTAAAACATGATGAAGTAGCCTATCAAAAGAAAAACAAAAACATAATTCATTTAGATCGTAAGGCAGAGCATATTAATCACGCCTTATATCTTTGTCCTGATTGTCATGCTATTGATCCGTTCAGAGTGGGTGGGAATAGTTTCACATGCTGCAATTGCAATTACGATATACACATTAACGACTATGGTTTCTTTGAAAGAATCAGTACAGGAAAGCTCCATTTTGATAATATTCGAGATTGGTATTACTGGCAAGAAAAGTATCTTTTAGAGGACATACAAAAGAAGTTTGAAATTGGATATCAGGATTGCTTGTTTGAAGACAAAGGATCAAAAATTTATTATGGAAAAGAAGACGCTGATTTGCAATCTATTGGTCAGGCAGATGTAAAATTGTTTATGGACAGAATTGATCTGTGTTTTCAGGAAAATAGCAAGCAAATTACATTCAATTTCAATGATTTACAAGCGATTAATCCACAAGTTCACGAAAGACTTGAAATCTATTATAAAAATGAACCTTATCGGATTATAGGATCGCGTGAAGGCGTATCTGCCCTGAAATGGGAAGTTGCTGTAAATGCAATTTGGAAAAAACTAGGGCAAGAAAATAAGTTATCGCCCTATATTAACATGTAATACAAAATCGAATCTAATCTTCATGCTCCTCATCGTTATCTTCATCATTGTCATCACCATCTTGATTGTCATCTTCATCTTCTTCTTCAACAAAAAGGATTTTACCACTATTGTCAATCCCTATTTCATATTCCATTTCGCCATTTTCAATTTCCAGCTCAAAATAGGTAATTTCAGAAGTTTCTACTTCCTCAGCCTCTTCAATTTTGAAATCAGGGTAATCTGTATTTATTTTTGCAATAACTGCAGCAGGTAAATCCTTGACATCTACTTCTTTCTCGGTTTGCATCCAGAATCCATCCATATCGAATTCAGCTTCAAACTCAACATTATCTAATTTAAACTCTGCTATATAAATCGTATTTTCTTTTTCCCATTCAATAGATTTAGCATTAGCATATTTAGTTGCAAATGCATCTAATACTACTTTTGGAACTTCAATAGAAGACTCATCCTCATTTGAAAAAATATTTCCTTCACTGCATGAAAAAAATGAAAGTCCCAATAATAGGATCGCAATAACTTTAAATGATTTCATCGTTTTTTGTATTTGTTTGATCAAAGTTACGACTAAAATCGCAGGCATAGCTTTATTAACTATTTTCAGTAAGCATTTTAATTCATATTCACTGCTATTTAATAACGTTTTAGTGCAGATATCATTCATAAGCTTAATTTGCCTACATTTGCCGCTTAAGTCACACCTTATGTGTAGCCTTAATTGCTAAATTATTGCACTATCAGTCTTTCTGCATGTATGAAGCATATGTGTAAAGACCAGATAAATTATTTGGTAGAAAGCTACACAAATCATTTAAACAAAACGAAAACAAAGACAAAACCAGATATCTGGTTTGTAAACTATTACATTAACATTATAATAATTATATGAATTTTAGATCATTAGACATAATAGAACCTATTTTAAAAGCTGTTGAAGAAGAAGGTTATACTACTCCAACACCTATACAAGCTCAATCTATCCCAATTATATTAAAAGGAACAGACCTGCTAGGCTGTGCACAAACCGGAACTGGCAAAACAGCCGCTTTTGCCATCCCAATTTTACAATTATTAAAAACAAAAAAATCACACCAGAAAAAAAGAGTCATACGGAGTTTAATTGTCACTCCAACCAGAGAGCTAGCCATTCAAATTGGTGAAAGTTTTAATGCATATGGACGACATACGCAGCAACGCTGCTCGGTTATATTTGGTGGAGTCAATCAAAATCCGCAAACAAGAGCACTACAATATGGAGTTGACATTCTTGTTGCAACACCAGGCCGATTATTAGATCTTATGAACCAAGGCTTTATAAGTCTTTCAGATGTTGAGATTTTAGTACTTGATGAAGCTGATCGTATGCTCGATATGGGTTTTATTCATGATGTAAAAAGAATTATATCTGCACTACCAAAACGCAGACAATCCCTATTCTTTTCAGCTACGATGCCTATTGAAATCACAAAGTTGGCCGCTACAATTTTACATCATCCTAAAAAAGTGAGTGTTACGCCTGTTTCTTCAACTGTAGATATCATCAAGCAATATGTTTACTTTGTAGATAAAGGGAATAAAAATGCTTTATTGATTGATATTTTAAAGGATGATAATATCAAAACAGCCTTGGTGTTTACTCGTACCAAACATGGTGCAGATAAAGTGGTTAAAGTTCTGAAAAGAAGTAATATTACTGCTGAAGCTATTCATGGCAACAAAGCACAAAATGCAAGACAAAATGCATTAAAGAACTTCAAGAAGCAAACAACGCGTGTATTAGTGGCAACAGATATAGCTGCCCGAGGAATTGATATTGATGAATTAGAATTTGTTTTCAATTATGACATATCCAATATTGCAGAAACCTATGTCCACCGCATTGGACGAACAGGTAGAGCTGGAGCAAAAGGAACAGCTATCTCCTTTTGTATGGCAGAAGAAAAACCTTATTTGCAGGATGTCGAGAAATTAATCTCCAAAAAGTTAGTTGTTGTTGATGATCATGATTATCCGCTGATAGATCATAATCCTGTAAAAGCTATTAAACAGCCACGTCCTCCAAGGCGTAATCCTGTGCAGGCAAATCCAAAGTTTACTGCAAATAGTTCACCCAGAAAGAGATTTAATAGAGCCAGAGCATTTTAAACATTCATTTATATATTTAAACAGAAAAGAAATCAGGTTTATTAGTATAATCAAGATTTACTAAATGAGGTTGTCGAATTTAAAAGGAGATATTTTTGGAGGCTTAACAGCTGGAATAGTTGCCTTACCCTTGGCATTGGCTTTTGGTGTTCAATCAGGATTGGGTGCTAGCGCAGGTTTATATGGAGCAATTGTATTGGGTTTGATTGCTTCAATTTTAGGGGGAACAAAAACTCAAATTAGTGGTCCAACAGGACCAATGACAATATTATCAGCGACTGTTGTTGCTCTAGCTATTTCAAAATATGGAGACATTGAACATGCCTGGGGAATCATTATCCTGACATTTCTGTTGGCAGGCGCATTTCAAATTATTTTTGGCATTTTAAAAATTGGGAAATACGTAAAATACATCCCCTATCCTGTTCTATCGGGTTTTATGAGCGGAATTGGCGTAATTATTATTATTTTCCAGGTATTCCCCCTTTTAGGATTGACTTCTCCTGTCAGAATTATGGATGTTGTTAAAGAACTTCCACAAGCCTTGAGTATCACCAATAACACATCTGTATTATTAGCATTAGGAACAGTTTTAATCATTTACCTTTTCCCAAGAATTACAAAAGTCGTCCCAAGCACATTGGTTGCATTGCTGATCATTACCCTTGTAAGTGTTCTTTTCTCTCTCGAAACTCCTGCAATTGGAACAATGCCTACAGGCCTTCCTTCAATTAAAATATCTGCCTTAGGAGGCATCAACCTTTCTGATTTAAGTTTAATTTTAATACCTGCTATTACATTAGCAGGCTTGGGTACAATTGACACCTTATTAACTTCAGTTGTTGCCGATAATATAACCCGAACCAAGCATAAAAGTAATCAGGAGCTTATTGGTCAGGGAATTGGTAATATGCTGGCATCTCTTTTTGGTGGAATACCTGGAGCTGGGGCAACCATGCGAACTGTAGTAAATATTAAATCAGGTGGTCATTCAAAATTATCAGGTGTCATACATGCTCTGCTATTATTGTTAATTGTTTTAGGATTAGCAAAATATGTTGCATTCATACCACTGGCTGCTCTGGCAGGTATTTTAATTACTGTTGGTATAAGTATCATTGATTTGAAAGGTTTAAAAAGCATTTTTCTTATCCCTAAATCAGATGCACTTGTGTTAATTACGGTTCTTTTTCTAACCGTTTTTGTCGATTTATTACAAGCTGTTGGCATAGGTATGGTGATTGCGTCTGTCATATTTATGCGTAAAGCAAGTGATATGGTAGAGCATAATACATCACTTGACAAAGTTGACAAATACGACAGAGAAATAGCCTGGGAAGATGAGTCAAATCTGGACTTAAATAAATGGAAAAATGTTTATATCAAACGATTTGATGGACCTATATTTTTTGGTGTAGCGGCTAAAATACTTGATCGTATAAACAAAATACCCACTGATGCAAAAGTGATCATTTTCAGGATGAAGCAAGTTCCATTTATTGATCAAACAGGTTTACACGCTCTCGAAGAAGTTATTAAAGAAATGCAAAAAATGGGCATTGTTGTCGTTTTTACAATGACACAAGCACAACCACTTTATTTACTTAAAAGAAACCGATTTGTCCCGAATATTATTCCTGAAAAATATTTATTTAAAAGTATTGACGCCTGTGCTGAATGGCTCAAAGAATATGATCAAGAAAGCAAAAACGACTCATAAGTATGACGATAGGAACAAATAGAAAGGACATCCAAATTGGTCTGGAAGTAGAGATTGTGCAAAAGCAGCATCAGCGAACAGGCGAACTCACCAATGGAATTGTAGAACGAATTCTTACAAAATCACCAAATCATCCTCATGGGATAAAAGTATTGCTTGATACAGGAGAAGTTGGTCGGGTGAAGAATATTATTGAATAGCATAGACTATTCCAACCTCCTCAATGCCCCCAAATCATGCATATAGATCATTCTAATAGGAGAATCATCCTATGAAATATAGTTATGAATTAATTTAGAAATTTATTCAAGTATAAAATTGTTTACTAGCTAAAAGCACATAATAATCCTTTTTTTTATCATAATTAAATAAGTGATCAATCTGTACTATAATAAATGCTGATAATAATGCTAAATTGCATACTAGATTAATTAAAAAAAATTGAACTACTATGAAATTCAAAAAGCTCAAAAGTTCTCTGACTGTTATAACAATACTATTTTCCATTACTCTTACTTATAGTCAAGACTGGATTAATTACAGCAGTTTTAAAACCATAACATCAATATCTGCATATGACAATAATTTATTGGTAAGTACCAATGGAGGAGCGGTTTCTATTGATTTAGATAAAGATAAAAAAACTTATTTTAATAGAGCCAATGCTAAATTTCATTGGAATTACATAAGACATTCCTATGCTGATAAAGATAAGAATTTATGGTTTATCAACTTATTTAGTGGACTTGTTAAGTACAACGGTTCGAAGTGGACTACATACAATACAACTAACTCTGGAATTCCAGATAACAATGTTTATGATATTAAAGATGATTTAGATGGAAATTACTGGTTAATATATAAAGACGGCTTGTGTAAATTTGATGGGAACAATTGGATTGTATACAATTCTTCAAACTCATTACTTCCAGAGAACAAAATCGTTTCGGTAGAAGTTGATAAATTAGGAACTATATGGGTAAGCACTCGAAACAGTGGTGTTGTTTCTATAAAAGGAAGTAAATGGACTATATATAATACAAGTAACTCTGGTTTACCCGGTAATACAATAATGAGTATGGCTGAAGATAATTCTGGAAACATGTGGTTCTCAGTAATGAATCAAGGTATTGTTAAGTTTGATGGTACAAATTGGACACTGTTTAACTCTTCCAATTCTGGTTTACCAAACAATAATGTTGGTGATATCGAAATATCTGGAAATGAAAAATGGGTTATTTGCAACTATGAAGTTGCTATGTTCGATGATATAAATTGGGAAGTTTATTCATATCATTCTGGTCTTCCAAATTCAAGACAATATCAAATTGAAATTACATCAAATGGAGATATATGGGTTCTGGGAGAGAAGGAGCTCTATCGTTTTCAAAAAACAAAATGGAAAGAATACTCAGTAACAAATAATCCTCTGCATGGAAATAAAATATTCGATATCGATTATGGTGCTGACAATAAAATATGGTTAAGTGAGTATGGTGATTATAAGTTTGCTGGTCAGACTGTAAGCTTCAAAGAAAAAAAATGGAATACTATTAAAACCCCTACACGCTGGATAGAACATCAAGATAAAAACACATTATGGGTTGGCCTATATGATGGTGTTGGAAGAGTTAGGGATAATAAAACTACTATTTTCGATGCTTCAAATTCTGATTTACCAGAAGAATACGTTCGCGATGCAGCAGTAGATAATCATGGTAATATGTGGTTTATAACTGAATACAATGTTTGCATGTTCGATGGTATTAACTGGCATGTTTATAATGATTCAAATACAAATCTACCAGCATTTGGACGCAATCAATCTATTGAAGTAGACGATTCTAATAACATTTGGGTAGGTTCACACCATAGTGGATTAGCCAAATATAATGGGACAAAATGGGAAATATTTGATATATATAATTCTGATATTCCTGGATCGCATGTTAATTGTATCTCATTTGATACTATAGGACATCTATGGGTAGGCTTCCAAAATTATGGAGCAGCGAAATTTAATGGAACAAGTTGGACGGTTTACGACACCATAAATTCGGATTTAGCAAGTAATGACGTTTACAGCATAAACGTTGATGACTCTAACAGGATTTGGTTTGGAACTCATGAAGGACTAGCAGTTCTTGATAATACTAATTGGACAATATTTAATATTTGGAACTCGAATATTCCTGGTAATATTATTGAAGATATTGCTTTTGATCAATTCAATAATACTTGGATAGCAACAACTCAAAATGGTATTGGAATATATAACTCTAATGGAGTGATTTTAGGAACACCTGAAGTATTTGAAGGAACAAGATTTAAAAAGGTCACAATATACCCTAATCCAGTTTCTTCGAAATTTATGATTCATTTCGAAGGAGGATTTTCTCCATCAAGAATTGAGATTTTTGATATTTATGGTAAAAGTATATTTTCAACTTTATTACATAATGCTTCAAAAGAAATAGATTTAAGCAATTTTGCTGATGGTATATACCTTTATAAAGTATATTCTCAAACTGAATTATTAGCAACTGGAAGAATTCTCAAACAATAATTATGTCGATCATATTAAGAGTAAATCACCAAATCACCCACATGGAATAAAAGTGCAATTGGATATTGGAGAAGTAGGAAGGGGCAAAAGTATTATAGAGTAAGCTTTTTATTCAATAATCTCAGCAACACACCTAAAGCCCAGCCATTTTTCAGCTTTTGAATAATTTTTTGTTTTCCCATATTCGGCAGTTAAGGCTATTCCCAATTCATTGGTCATTTCGCTAACATTGGATGATAAGAACAACATAAACTTGCCTTTAGTTTTGCTTGGCAACTGATGGAGCTTGTATTGCTCATGAAAGAAATAATCCTCGGTGTCTTTTTTCTCAAACTTTTGAGCAATTTTATATTCTTCAATGCTTGGCAAACGATATGTTACCTCCATTTTATCCTTATAAACTTCGTTCACAACTTGGGTTCTCCATTGGCAATAAACAATAGCCTGATTATAGCTGATTCCCACAATTGGGTAATTGTTGGGGACTTTGTTTGTAGGTATCAATTTGAAATCAATGCCATACACTTCCTTCCAGATTTCCAGATCAGGTAAAGCATTTTGATATTTTTCCGATTCTAATCCATATTTAAATTTTAGCCAAACAAGGTGTTCAGTCCAATCCAGGTTAGAAATTTCAGTCTGATCCATATATAATTTGTCAGAAATACCTATAGTTCCGGGTGGTTTTAAACTTCCATAATTCAGAAATGTAGAAAAGAGTATGAAAAGGCTTACTATTTTAGTCATTTGAAGTGTAAATTATTTTCAGATTAATCGTGTATTTATTTGATTCGTTTTATTAACTCCAGCTGATGTGTATATATTGCCCTTTCGCTGTTAAAAATTCCTTTTTCATCCAGATTATCTATTCTTACTTTGCCAGAAGCATGTATAATTTTTTGATCTTCCATGATGACTCCAACATGGCTGGTTCTCCCCTCTTCATTGGCAAAAAAAGCTAAATCACCAGCTATGCTCTCATTCAAATCCACTACATGACCAAACTCCTTTTGCTGATAGGCATCTCGTGGAAGTGCTATATTCGCTAGTTTAAACAGGCTTTGAACAAATCCACTGCAATCGATTCCAAAAGTGCTTCTTCCCCCCCATAAATAAGGAATGCCCAATAAGCGTTTTGCACGTTCCAGTAGAAATTCATTCGTATATGTTGGATTGGCTTGTATGACTTCGCCTCTTAAAAAAAACTCCTCATCGGCAATTTGAAAAGAGATTCCATCCCAATAAGGTAAAGGGCTTCCAAATCCTATGGTATGTTGGTTTGTATCATTTCCAACTTTCTGAAAGAAACCTGCAGCATAAACAGTTCGTTGTTTTTTGATTTCAAAATAAGTCTTTTCATCAATTGCTTTTATTTCTGAACAATCTATCCAACCTTCATAATCATCCGATAGAACTTTAATGAAATGCCAGTTTTCTTTTGTTTCAAGCACTTGATAAACTTCTCCAAACAATAGTTGCGTAATATTCTCTGACCTGTGGTCGGCTTCCTTACGTACTGGAAAATATGATAAATAAGCTATTGCGAAATTGGACATGGGTTTTGTTTGAAAAATAAATTTACAATAAGTCTTAAGACCGTTGCATGGTAAATGTGGATAAACACGAGCAAAAAACGAATCCAAGAACCTGTTAATCAGCGCGATAGATTGTATATTTGTAGTATGAAATTACAAAAAGCCCTATCATTGGCAGACAGTATTTGCGATTTAC
>JABINZ010000220.1 GCA_018698135.1 Bacteroidota bacterium | reverse complement strand
TAATTATGTTAGAAAACATACCTGTTCTCGCAAGTCTTCCTAAGGGTGAATGTGAGAAGCGATAAATGAAAGACTTAAGTCTTTGTAGCACTAGAATTAGATAAAAAGCAAAAAACTTTTGTTTATTGAAAGTTCCAAGAGACGCTTCGCTTAACTCTTGAAAGAACAATAGAGGTTGATTTGCTTTAGGATGTATTCCTCTGTTCTCGCAAGTCTTCCGAAGGGTGAATGAGAGAAGCGATAAATGAAAGACTTAAGTCTTTGTAGCACTAGAATTTGATAAAAAGCAGAAAACTTTTGTTTATTGAAAGCTCCAAGAGTCGCTTCGCTTAACTCTTGAAAGAACATTAGTTTCGAACGAAATAAATACAAAATCTCATTCATTTAATTACTTTCCCAAATTAGAACGCACTGCGTTCAAATTTGACTATAACGCATTAACGTTTTTCTCTGCTATCCGTAGTTTTAAGCTGCAAACAACCAAGCTGTTAGTGACTATTTTGTGATTTATTTAGAAATGATCACGCACTGCGTGATGGATTATTATAGACCAAAAACTGGTTCAAAATTTTCTTATATTGAATTTCTTCATGCTAAATTTTCAATGAAATAAAAGGTGAAAAGTCAAATTTATTTGATGAATTTAAGTAGTGCTTTTATTTCACTAACTGTAATACTTCCCCTGTTCTCGCAAGTCTTCCAAAGGGTGAATGAGAGAAGCGATAAATGAAAGACTTAAGTCTTTGTAGCACTAGAATTAGATAAAAAGCAAAAAACTTTTGTTTATTGAAAGTTCCAAGAGACGCTTCGCTTAACTCTTGAAAGAGCATTGGGCATTTAGAAAAAAAGCACGTTAATATTTGGTGTAAAAACGTTAATTTTAAGACTGATTTATTGGCTTCTTCAAAATAAAAATAATGGATATAAGGTTTCATATTGAAGCAAGGAGTCAATTTCCGTCTTCAAAAAATAGAATTAATTTTGAATCTTAAAACATCAAGGGAATGAGCGAAAACAAAGAAGGCAAAATAGTGTTGGCAGATGAAATTATCATGACAAAAATTCTGAAAATAAGGGATAAAAAAGTCATCATAGACAGGGATTTAGCAGAGCTTTATGATGTGTCAACAAAACGACTGAATGAACAGGTAAAAAGAAACATCAAACGCTTTCCAGCACATTTCATGTTTGAGCTAACCAAAACAGAAAAAGATGAGGTGGTCGCAATTTGCGACCACCTCGAAAGTTTAAAGTATTCTTCTTTCAGTCCCAGAGTTTTTACAGAATACGGAATATTGCAAGCTGCCAATGTCTTGAACTCAGACAGGGCGATTTTGATGGGTAACAGGATTATTGAAATCTTTGTTAAAATGCATAATATGCTCTCATCCCATCAAGAAATACTGGAAAAAATAGAAGAGCTTGAAAAGAAAGATCTTGAGCAAGATGATAAAATCATGTTGATCTTTGAATACATTAAGCAGTTTGAGGAAACCAAAAGACAACAATCGGAACAAGTAGACAGAAAGCAAATTGGCTTTAATATAGATAAAGAAGCGTAGCCCCTAAGTATCCTGAGTCTGTAGAAATGGCTTTGGTGATGGGGAGTCAGGATTTTACCCTGTTCCCTGTTCTCGCAAGTCTTCCGAAGGGTGAATGAGAGAACCAATAAAAGAAAGATTTCTGTCTTTGCAGTATAAAGCAGGAAAATTTGTTTAACGAAAGTTCCAAGAGTCGCTTCGCTAAACTCTTGAAAAAACAATGGGGGCTTGATTTGCTATAGGATTTATTTCTCTCAGCACTGCTGAGACTTTATTACCTGAAAGATGCATCCTCCAAAAGATCCAAAAGTCACTTCGCTATACTCTTGAAAGAACAAAGTGGTTCAGATTAATTACAACTTCTCCCCAAAAGCCAAATCTCCAGCATCTCCTAATCCGGGAATAATGTAGGATTTGGAATCAAGCTCAGGATCAATATCAGCAGTCCATAAGGTGATATTTTCTCCAGCAAATTCTTTTTGAATGTATTCTAAACCGGGTTGTGCTGAAATAACTGCTGCCAGATGAACCTGAGCTGGTTTCCCATATTTCAGAATGGCTTTATATACTTTTTCCATCGACCAGGCAGTGGCCAGCATAGGATCAACCAATAACAATACTTTATCGGTTAAATCAGGTGTTGAAATGTAATCCAAACTAATTTCAAATTCATCTCCAACTGTATGTTTTCTATAGGCTGCGATATATGCATTTTCAGCCTGATCAAAATAATTCAAAAATCCCTGATGAAAAGGTAATCCGGCTCGTAAAATAGAGGCTACTACAATTTTGTCACTTAGAACGGAAGTAGGTTTTATCCCCAGTGGAGTTTGAATATCAGTTTCTTTAAATCCCAATGTTTTGGATATTTCATAAGCCATTATTTCGCCTATTCGTTCCACATTTCTACGAAAACGCAAACTATCTTTTTGAATGTCCACATTTCTGATCTCAGCCAGAAATTGTTTCACGAGAGAGTTCTGCTCAGATAAGTTTTTGATAATCATTCTGCCTGCTTTTACCTCCAAATTTACAATTTCTTTTAATCCTCAAACAGCTAAAGCAATTTTGTTTGTGAATAAGCAGGTTTTTAAAGAATTGTAGCAGCAGTATTCATATATTTAGACAATAAGCTGTCATTGGCCAGCGATCTACCTGTTTTTTTCTCATTTAGAAACTCTCCTAAATCCATTTGAAAAGAATTGGGTGATTTTACCAAAGCAACACTATTTGCTTGATCATTTTCAGGTTCTCTAATTGCCTGTTCCGTCCATTTAATCTCTTTTATTACTATTTCAGCCTTTTTTTCACTAGTGTCACTGCTAAGTTGAATGTTTTGTGCTGGAAGAGATTTATATACGATTTGATATATGGTATCAACCAAATAAGCTGAATTATTATTGATAACTGCTTTTGAAGAATATCCTGGGATAAAAAAGTAAAAAACCACAATGAGAATGGCTGCTAAAGCCATTACCTGATAAGTAGGGATTTTATAGAATAAAATATTGACTTTTGGCTTTGCAAATTTCGAAATAAGAATTTTCTTGGTTGAATCTCTTATGACAATTTTACTGGTTTTGTTTTTAAGGATCTCAGCAGACAAGAATCCTAAATTATAATAGTGATTGTAGTCAGCCTTACTCATTGAACTTAAAACGCAAGCTTTTTCAGTTGCATTTAGTTCTTCAAATGATTTTGAACTTATTAAACTTTCCAGATCAATTTTTCTTTCCATAATTCTAATTTTTGGGGTTGAATTCAGGAATTAATTCTCCCAATTTTTTCAAGGAATAAAATATTCTTGACTTAACCGTACCTTCAGAAATACTCATAATTCTGCTGATTTCCTTAATCGGTAGTTCTTGCTGAAAGCGCATTATGAAAACACTTTTATGCTTGTATCCAAGCTGTTCAATTGACTTCTCCAATTCACTTTGAAGTAATTTCTTATCAAGATTGAAAGTTATTCCCGAGCTATATATCTCATCAAACTCAGGGATATATTCTTCCGACACAAAGTGTTTGCCTGCTAGTTTGCGATATTCATTTTTACACATATTTGTAGCAATGCTATAAAGCCATGTGCTAAACTTCCTGTTGGTATCAAAATAACGTGCATTTTCGAGTACTTTTATGAAAAGATCCTGTAAAAAATCCTGTGATTTTTCTTCATCATAATTGAGCATTGAATAAAAATACCTCAATAATCGCTGACTATATCTTTCAAACAATTCTTCAAAAGCATGATGATTTTTCTTACAGACTTTTTCCATAAGATTTTCATCACTTGCTTTATTATAATCTATTGATTTGAAAAAACCCATTTATATAAAATCTATTCCAGATCTTTTTTTACTTCATCCAAATGTCCTGATCTTTCAGCTATTATAAGAATCAAATTTCGTATTTCATTTTGATGCAAAAGGTCTTCACAAGCTTGATAATGTTCGTATAATGACATAAATGGTAGGAGATAATTAGAATTAACCAGATCGATGACACTTTTAGACATATCGATTGAAAGTTCAGTTTTAATATAGTC
>JABINZ010000219.1 GCA_018698135.1 Bacteroidota bacterium | reverse complement strand
GTAAATCGCAAATACTGTCTGCCAATGATAGGGCTTTTTGTAATTTCATACTACAAATATACAATCTATCGCGCTGATTAACAGGTTCTTGGATTCGTTTTTTGCTCGTGTTTATCCACATTTACCATGCAACGGTCTTAATTTGATTATTCTTTCTTACAGTTACACACATTTGTTCAATATGAAGAGAATACTAAAAATTTCTGGGATTGTTATCCTTTTATTAATAGCTGCCATAATTGTTTTACCTTTTGTTTTCAAGGGAAAAATAATTCAAATTGCAAAAGAGCAGGCAAATGCAAACCTACATGCGGTTGTTGATTTTGATGAGGATATTAAGCTAAATCTGATTAAAAGTTTCCCAAAGTTTTATCTTGAAATCAGAGATTTAACGGTTGCCAACAAAGTACCATTTGAAGGTGATACCATTGCCAATATTGGAAGTTTAGCCGTTAAGCTTAACTTGATGGAAGCCATTAAAGGGAAATTGGAAGTTAAAGCCTTATACTTGGATGAAGCACGAATTTATCTGCACGTACTTAATGATACAGTAAAATATACCGGAAATTGGGATATCATGATTCCTTCTGAGGAAACTGATGAGGATGAAGCTGAAGAAGAAACAGATGAAGCAGCAGTAAGTTTGCCTGTCAAAGACTTAAAAATTACGAATAGCTATTTTGTGTATCAGGATGATTTGTATGATATGCTAATCGATTTGAAAGATTTAAATCTGGAAGGAAAAGGAGATTTTAGTCAGGAAGTATTTGATTTAACTACTATAGCAAGTGTTAAGCAAACCGATTTTGCCTATGGAGGGATAAAATACCTGTCAAAAGTGAATACAACTTTGGATGCTATTTTTGGATTAGACCTGAATACATATACCTATACATTCAAAGAAAATTCACTTAAGCTGAATGATTTCGAACTCAATTTTGATGGTTTTATGATTATGCCCGAATCGGATATTGATTTGGATATAACTTTTGAAGCTCCTTCCACTGAATTCAAGAATTTGATATCATTAATTCCTGTTGTTTATGCAAAAGATTTTGAAGGATTATCAGCTTCTGGAGATGTTAATTTCAATGGCAAACTCAAAGGAGTTTATGGTGGTGAGTCCATACCGGCTTTTAACATTAATTTAGGAATTAATAAAGGCATGTTTAAATATCCCGATTTACCAGCTGCTATTAATAATGTATTTATTGATTTGCAAATTGATAATCCAGATGGCATAATTGATCATACGGTGGTGAACCTTAAAAAAATGCATGTGGAGCTTGATAAGGAGCCCTTTGATGCATCTGTTTTATTAAAAACGCCTGAATCGGATCCATACATATCTGCATCTATAAATGGCAAAATAGATTTAAGCCAGATCAAAAATATTGTAAATCTTGATGAGCAAACACAACTGCAAGGAATTGTACATTCAGATTTAAAATTGAAGGGGCATATGTCTGATATTGAAAATGAGCGATATGAAAATTTTTATGCTTCTGGAAATGTGATTTTTGTGGCACTAAAATATTTTAGCGAGGACTTTAATAAAATGCTGGAAGTTCCTCAATTGCATTTGGAGTTCTCTCCTGAGTTTGTGGATTTAAAAGAATTATATCTACTGGTTGATAATAGCGACATTGAAGCCAAAGGAAAACTAACCAATTTTATCCCTTATCTATTCAGTGATGGTGTTTTAGCAGGAAATCTTATGATAAATTCTAACTATCTGAATTTAAATACCCTGTTAAAAAGCGATGAAAAAGAGACAAAGGGTGAAGGAAGCGATGAAGGAGAAGTCAGTGACAGCAGCAATGGAATGACAGCAGTAATATTGCCCGATAATATTGAATTTGTTATGAATGCCAGTTTTGGGACATTGATTTATGATAACATTGATTTAGATAATGTGTTATGCAAGTTGATTTTGAAAGAAAGTAAACTTGAAATAATTAATCTCAGAGCAGGAATTTTGGGTGGAGAAATTATTGCAAATGGTTTTTATGAAACCATAAACCCTGATAAACCAAAAATGAAATTCAAGCTCAAAATTGATGAATTAAATGTGAAGCAAACACATCAGGCTTTTGCAGTTGTTCAGAAATTTGCCCCCATTGCTAAATTCATTGAAGGAGGATTAGGAGGCGAGTTGGATATCGAATCTGAATTAGGAGAAGATTTGAAACCACTTTGGGAAAGTCTTTTTAGTAAAGGCAAGTTGGTTATCAATCAAATGAAAGTGCAGGAGTTTGCACCTGTTAATATGTTGGCCAATACACTCCAAATGGAAAAATACAAGAATCTGGAAATTAAAAACGTCCGCCCATCTTATAAAATTCAGAACGGAAAGTTTTATTTAGATTCAACTGATTTTAAAGTTGACAAAACTAAATTCAATGTCAAGGGGTGGAATTCCTTGGATAAAAAAATGGATTATGTCTTGAAAATAGATATTCCTGCGGAAGAATTCAAATCAAAATCAACAAGTATTTTGGCACAATATGGATTGTCTAATGTGAATCTTCCAATAGGCGAAACAATAAAGGTAGGTGCAAATATTACAGGTTCAATTGACAAGCCAAAGGTTAAAATTACAACGGTGGATGCAAAGAACACGGTTAAAGATGCTGTGAAGAAGAAGGTTACCGAGGTTGTTGATCAGCAAAAAGAAGCTTTGGAAAAACGACTTTTAGAAGAAAAAGAGAAGCAGCAAAAAATGTTGGAGGAAAAAGCCAGACAAGAAACGGAACGATTGAAGCAAGAAGCTGAAAAAAAGAGAAAGGAGCTGGAAGAAAAAGCCAGACTAGAAGCTGAAAAGAAGAAGAAACAATTGGAAGAAGAAGCCAGAAAGAAATTGAAAAAGATTTTTGAGTAAAATAAAAATCATGAATAATCTATTATTGCTTTTTCTAATTCTTTTGAGTGGTGTATTCTTTAATCAATGTTCGAATGGAAAATCTTCAACTGTTAATGAAGTTAATCCTGAATTAGATTGTAATTGTTTGTTTGAAGATGAAATGTTTGCTCAATTAAAACAATTACCAGATTTTAAGATTAATAGAAATTTTAAGGTTTGCTCTAAAAATAGATTATATCTTGAAGGAATAAATATTATGCCTGCTGGAAAATTTTATGTTCTTGATTGTGTTCATAACAAAAAGGTTTTTGAATCAATAAATGAATATGAATATCAAATACGTGCTGAGTATGGAAACTGGATAATTTCATTATTACATAACTTGCCTGATAATACTGAACCAAGGAATGCATTTGGAGCTAAACCATTATTAGATTTTATACTTAAGATTGAAAATGGCAAATTAATAGTATCAGAAAAAATTAGTTATGAATTTCCTAAATTTAACGAAAATGAAATAATTAGTGCTATTAAAAAGTATAAAGAACGACTAGCATTATTTAATACTAATCCAACAGGAGAAACGCATACTCAACTGATATTTAATATTTTGCCATTATATTGGTGTGTTTTAAATGGAAGCATAGAGGCTCAAGAGTTGCTTGAAAAGCATTTATTGGTATTTACGAAAGAAAAAATATCAAAATTTATGGATTATGATATGTACGATAATCCAGATAATCCATATTCACTCAAGAACAGGCTTTTTCAAGATGTGGAATTGATGCTGGAATCAATTAAAATAATTAATAGCCTTAGCCTTTTGAAAGAAGAAATGTATAAATAGAAACATACTTGCTTTATTGAATGACACATTTGTATTATTAGAAATTTGTAATAAAGGGACATGAAAAAATTGGTTTTTTTCATCTATTTAGTTTTTACAGGATATTTCACTTATGCGCAAGTGGTAAACATTGAAAAAAAACGTGGCTCTGATTCAATAAAGTTTCAGGGAGAGGTTTTTTTAGCCATTGACTTTGATAAAAATGCTTCTGAACTTTTTGAGCTGAAGAATGATATTCAATTGCAGTATCAGCATAAGAAATCAACCTATTTGTTTTTAAATCATTTAAAATATGTAAGGGCAGGAGGTAAGCCCTTTCTGAATGAAGGCTTTCAGCATATACGTTATAAATATGACTTTAATACAAGTTTTCTCGAAGGAGAATTGTTAACGCAATACCAGTTTAATACAATTAACAAATTAGAACATCGATTCCTTTTTGGTGGTGGTCCTCGCTTTAAACTTTTTGATAGTACGAATTGCAGCATTTACATGGGACCTTTGTTTATGTATGAATATGAGAAATTGTCAAATGAAACATTAGCAACAGATGCTGTTAGGATCAGTTCGTATGTGGCATTTTTTTACAAGTTCCCTAAAGCAATAAGTCTGAAACATACAACCTATTATCAACCGCTATTGACTAATTTTTCTGATTATAGGATTTCATCAGAAACCAGTCTTAATTTTTCTTTGAGCAAGAAATTTGCTTTTAAACTGATCTTTGAGTTTTTGTATGATACTAATCCACCGAAAACGGTACCTAATATCATTTATTCCATCAGCAATGGATTAAATTATTCTTTTTAAAATGATTGAGATAATTAACCTTAATAAGCTAAAGATCATGCTTTCCAAAGAACTTCCCGGAGAAGATGCTCAATATAAGATGGCTCCAAAAATCAGGAAAGAGTTTGCTGAGCAAATGCTGAAAAAAGGTCCGGCACGAGATAGTAGTATTCTGATTTTATTATACCCCAAGGATAATGAATTACAAACAGTTTTTACCGAACGTCATGCTTATGAAGGAGTTCATTCTGGCCAAATTAGTTTCCCTGGTGGTAAAAAGGATGAGGAGGATATTGATTTTGAATCGACAGCCTTAAGAGAGGCATTTGAGGAAATGGCCATTGTGCCCAAGGATGTAAATATTTTAGGTCAACTAAGCGATTTACTGGTTCCTCCAAGTCGCTTTCTGATTCACCCATTTATTGGTTATTCGGAAAAAAGACCTGATTTTATTCCTCAGCAGAGTGAGGTGAAAAGTTTTTTTGAAGTTCCATTAAGTTTGCTTCAAAATCCAGAAATAATTAAGGAAACTGAATTAAAAATGGCTAATGGAGAGTTATATAAAACTCCTTATTATGACCTATATGGGCATATTGTATGGGGTGCAACAGCCATGATAGTCAGTGAGTTTTTGGCTGTATACCAGAATATTCCATTGGAAGATTGAAATTAATTGGTTACTATTGCAACCTATGCTTAACTAATGAAAAAGTATTCATGAATAAATATCGATTAATATTAAGCTTTATTGCCATTATTGCCACACTATCGGTGTTCGGACAACAAAAAAGCAGTGCTTGTAAATATTTGAAAAGTGCTTCAGAAAGCTATTGTGAAGAAAATTTCAAAAAGTCAACCAAGTATTTAAAGAAATTGGTAAAAAATTATCCGGAACACACATTGATTGATGAAGCAAATTTTGCCATTGCAAGCTCCTTTCAAAAACGGGGCAAAAACGACCAAGCAGAAGCAGGTTATTTAAAATTGCTAGAACTTGATAATACACAAGCAGTAGACTCGTTTGGCTATGAATTGTTCGATTGCAATTATATGCAGGCTGCCTGTCGGAATATATTAATTCCTGATTTTCTTCCATCATTGCAACATGAATCCTGTCTTAACCTTGCTTCTATCGCTTTTGATAAAGGTGACGTTCAAAGTGCTTATCAATATATTCGCAAAGCTGATAAAAAATATCGTTATTGGTTTGGATGTGGCACAGGTGATTATGAAGAGGATATGCGATTATCTCAATACTATTCACGTTATTATGAAGCCATTAATCAAAACGATTCAGCTCTTACAATTGTACTCCCTTATGTATTTGAACCAGCAGCATTTCCAAATATGCAGTACAATAATATTATTGAAAGAACGAAAAAATTACTGCTTACTAAGTACGGTATTGGTCAATACAAAGCTTTATTAGACACCGCCATTGAAAATATCATTCAAGAGAATTTAGGAGATGATCATCACACAAGCTATCGTTATTATGTATTGTTCGAAGGTGTATATATTCCTGCTTCTCCCATGTATTTGTTTGAACATAATGGAGACAAGAATGAAGTGATAAAGTTTATCAAGAACACTGGTTTTTACCAAGCAATTCAATAGTATAACCCGTTTAACAGTTAAGATTTAATAAGTCAAATCTGATTGGTGTTTTATGTATGTTTCTTAATGATTCTTCTTCGTGTGTCTTTGTGTATCCTTTGTGCATCTTCGTGACAGAAGTTATTACACGAAGATTCTTGAAGTTTCATAAAAACCATTAATATCCTAATTGAGTTTTATTCATCTAACAAGTGTTTCTACATTTCTTTATCAACTGCTAAACGGGTTAGTATATTTATATTGAGCAATAATTATTATGCTGCCTTAGGTTTCTTGCTTGAAATCCATTAACTCTTTTTGTATTATTATTTCTGTTTTAAAAGTCATTCAACGAAATTTGTACAATTGTATATAAAATCAATTGTTTTATGACTGATAAGCCTTTAGCAGAACGTATGCGTCCTCAAAATCTCGATGATTTTATCGGACAAGAGCATTTAGTGGGAAAAGATGCTATTTTACGTAAGGCTATAGAAGGCAAAACAATTCCATCGATGATATTCTGGGGGCCTCCTGGCGTTGGGAAAACTACTTTAGCATCGATTATTTCCAATCAGTTAGATAAGCAGTTTTTTGCTTTAAGCGCCATATCAGTTGGTGTAAAAGAAGTAAGGCATGTTATTGAAATTGCCAAAAAAGGGGGGCAGGTAATTCTTTTTCTGGATGAAATTCATCGTTTTAATAAAAGCCAGCAAGATGCATTATTAGGAGCCATTGAAAAAGGCCTGATATTATTTATTGGAGCAACAACTGAAAATCCATCATTTGAAGTTAATTCGGCACTGCTTTCCAGATGTCAGGTCTATATTTTAAAGGACTTGGAAGAAGAAGGTTTGAAAAATCTTGTTGCAAATGCAATTGAAAAAGACGAAATATTAAAAGAAAAGAAAATAGAAATAAAAGAGTGGGAAGCTATGCTTCGCATATCAGGAGGGGATGCACGTAAGTTGCTGAATTTGTTAGAACTTGTTGTGACTCAATCTGGCAAAGACAAAGTTGTTTTAACGAACGATAATGTAACCAAAGTCATTCAAACCAATTTGGCATCTTATGATAAAGCAGGAGAACAACATTACGATATCATTTCGGCCTTTATCAAATCATTGCGAGGAAGTGATCCAAATGCTGCAGTATATTATTTAGCCCGGATGTTGGCAGGAGGTGAAGATCCTAAATTTATTGCCAGACGAATGTTAATTCTTGCTTCTGAAGATATTGGCAATGCCAATCCGAACGCATTGTTATTGGCGAATTCCTGTTTTCAATCTATTACCGTAATTGGCATGCCTGAAGGCCGAATAATCTTGTCCCAAACAGCAATTTATTTAGCCACCTCTCCAAAAAGCAACGCCTCTTATATGGCCATTAATGAAGCATACAGTTTAGTTCAAAAAACTGGAGATCTGGCAATACCTTTGCATTTAAGAAATGCACCTACCAAACTAATGAAAAGCATTGGTTATGGGAATGATTATAAATATGCACATAGTCATGAAGGAAATTTTGTTGATCTTGAATTTCTTCCAGATAAAGTGAAAGGAACAAAATTATACGATCCGGGAAATAACAGTCGTGAAGAGGAAATCAGGAAAAAGATGAAAGCTCTTTGGAAAGAAAAATATGGGTATTAGAGAATGAAAACGATAATCCAAATAAGTGTACTGCTTTTCCTAATAGGAAGTTCAGTTATTTCAGTTCAGGCACAAATCATAAGCGAGGAAATTGTTTATCAGGATTCAGAAGTTGATTCTGTTCCTGAATATATTGGTGGCAAAGTAGCTATGATGCAACACATTCATCAGGCTATAATAGATGTAGATTCAAGAGGTTGTACAGGCATGTTAATGGTTTCATTTATTGTTGAAATTGATGGAAATGTTTCCAATGTCAAAATTATTCGACCACTTTGTCAAAAAGCTGATGAAGCGGTGATAAATGCTGTAAAAACAATGCCTTTGTGGAAACCAGGGATTAAAAATGAAGAATATGTTCGGGTTCTAATTAATATGCCTGTTCGCTTTTTATTACCCGTCAAGGAAAACGAATGAAGATAGTAACAAAGTATTTTTTGTTTGTTCTTGTTTTGCATATGTTTTCACAAGCAAATGCATTTCAGGCTGATACATCAAAAATTGATTTTAAGGGTTCAGTGGTTCGCTTGAAGTATACAGTAAACCGACAAGTTTCAGAAGCTCCTTTCAGTATAAAAAATAATACTGGAAAATCGATTACAGTAGAATTACAAGGAGCTTTTTTAGTTAGAGGAAAGCACTATGATCCTTTAGCTAAACCCAAAATGAGTATGTACTATCGAAATAAAATGAGGAAACTGGACGAGATTTCTATTCCTCCAGGAAGGAAAGTAAATTTCAATTTGGTATTTAAGCCTTTTACTATTTATACTGGCTCTACCTACACCATTTTATGTCAATTGCTTGTTGATGGTCAAAGGATAGATGCAGCTTCTCCAATCAGCATGTTTAAATTAGAGCAGGCCGATAAAAACAAACTAAAGAATACTGAGCAGAAGTAGTTCTGAATCCTCCTTTTCATATCCGTTTCATTCAATATCTTTGTGTCATAAGTCAGTATGCTTTTTCTTAAGGAATTACATAGCGAAAATTTTAAAAACCTGCAGTCATTTGATATCAAATTTGATTCAAAATACGTCTGTTTTGCGGGAAATAATGGAGCAGGTAAAACCAATTTACTGGATGCCATTCATTATCTGGCTATGGGTAAGAGTTATTTCAATTCAATCGATCAGCAAAACATTAATTACGAAAAGGATTTTTTTAATATTAGCTGTTCCATTGAAAAGCATGGGGAGGCTCATGCTCTTTTCTGTGCCTTTGTTAAGGGAATGAAGAAGAAGATAAAGAAGGACGGTGTCGACTATGAGAAGCTATCTGACCACATCGGGCAATTTCCTGTTGTGATGGTAACGCCTTACGACAACAGCCTCATTACTGGTGGAAGCGAAGAAAGAAGACGTTTTCTGGACATGATTATTTCTCAATTCGATTCGGAATATTTGAATGCATTGATATCCTACAATAGATTACTGCTACAGCGAAATGCACAGCTCAAGCATATGTTTGAGCATGAGAATCGAAATGCTGCACTTTTGGATGTGTATAATGCACAATTGTTGAAACCAGTTCAATTAATTTTTACAAAAAGGCAAAAATTTATTGATGAATTCTGTGAATTAACACTGAAATATTATGCACAAATAAGCAATCAAAGTGAGCAAATAAGTTTGAAATATAAAAGCCAATTGATTGATGCTTCCCTTCATGACTTATGGAAGGAAAGTTTTCAAAAAGATTATTTTACACAACGAACAAATGTTGGAGTTCATAAAGATGATTTAGAATTGGAGATTCATGGTTACCCAGCCAAGCGCTTTGCTTCGCAAGGACAACAGAAATCCTTTCTTCTTTCCATGAAGCTGGCGCAGTTTAGTATTATTAAATCGTCAACTTCCATCGAACCTCTATTTTTATTGGATGATATCTTCGATAGGCTCGATCGTGACAGGACAACACGCCTGATGGATATTATTACAACCAATGGTTTTGGTCAGATTTTTATAACTGATACCAATGCAGATCGGGTGAAAGAAGTATTTGGAAAGTTAGGGAAAGAGATACAGATATTTTTGGTGGAAGATGGGAAAGTGAATTAGCATTAGTATAAATGCAATTCGGATTAAAACATTTGTTATCCCTTTATTCTGAATAATTGTTAATTACGATAAGATATATTATCTTTATCTAGATTTCAAATACCAGAATCATTTGATTTAGAGTATTTCACAATTGAATTTGGAGGATAATTACAATTAACTAACTCTTGAACTGATGAAAAAACTCTTATTCACCTTTTTTGTAATTTTGCTTTGCTTGAACAGCAATGCTCAACCTGCTTTTCAAAGACTATATCCATTACTTCCTGCCAATTCTTATGAAAATAGGATTCATTTTTTTGACACCTTAAACGGTATTGTATATTCTAATAAGGGAAATGCAAAAACTACGGATGGAGGAAAGCATTGGATTCCGGTGAATGAGTGGAATATCTCTCCTGTTTATTTTCTTAATGAGAATATTGGTTTTGGATTCAATGGTTCTTATTTCTGTAAAACTTCAAATGCAGGAAAAACCTGGAGCTCTATTTCTCCTCTTTATCCTCAATGGGGAACGAAGATATTTGCTTTAAATGAACAAAGTATTTTTTGCTATAATGTGTATTATGGCAAGTGTAAAGTATCAAGAGATGGAGGCAAATCATGGTCTTCTCAATATTTAGGGAAACAAAATTATGATCTCTTTTTCGTTGATCAGGCATATGGATGGTTGTCTGGTGATAGTGGAACAATATACTCAACCATCGATAGTGGCTTATCATGGACTGCTCAAAATTTGAATACATTGGATACCTTAAAGTGTATCTATTTTTTAAACAGAGATACGGGTTGGGTAGCAGGTATTCGTGGGAGATTATTTAAAACAGTTGATGGAGGAAATACCTGGGCTTCGGATACTATAAGTATTCATAATATTGAATATATAGAATTTATTAATGCCAATTATGGAATGGTAATATGCAAAAATGAAATACTTATTACAAAAGATGGCGGAACTACATGGCAAAGTAAACAAATAGGGCAGGGATATAAGGTGGAATTAATCGACTCCTTGCATTGTTATTTATATAGGCCTGGTAACTTCAATAGTGTTGGCAGCTCATTTATTGGGTTTTCTTCAGATTTTGGACAAAACTGGAAAACTCTTTATCCAGAAATCGTTTTTATAAATTCAGCTTGTTTAAGTGACTCTAATGTAGCTTGGGCAAGTGGTATGTTTACTTCAGGAATATTTTTTACAAATGATGGTGGAGCCTCGTGGGAAAACCAGTTTGATACGAATACATCTATTGAATGCATTTATGCTCATAAGAATCATGTATGGGCAAGTGGTAGTCATTTTTTGCTTTATTCAGATGATTATGGATCAAATTGGGCTAAAATTTCAAATAATTATTATAAAAAATTATTTTTCATCGATAGCATTGTTGGATTTGGGATAAAAAGTTATGAATTTTTTAGAACTTTAGATGGAGGTAAAACTTGGTCAAATTCATTTTCATTTGGTTGTTGTTATACAGATTTTCAATTTATTGACAGAAACAATGGATTTCTTTCAAATGAACATAATATTTATAAAACGACAGATGGTGGGATAAGTTGGACAAAAGTTTACACAAATTCAAATGAAGAAATAAGCGAAATTTAGTTTATCAGTAATAAAATTGGTTGGGCAGTAGGAACTAATGGATTTCTTATTATGACTGAAGATAGTTGTAAGTCTTGGAAAAAACTTAATTCAGGGATATCCAGAGACATCAGTTCAATTAGGATGTACAATAAAGATACGGGATTGATTGCAAGCCGAGATAGTATCCTTTCTACAATTGATGGCTGTAAAAATTGGACAAAAGTTTTTGAAGATTGGTTTAGAGGTCCCGATCACATTCAGTTTAATGAACAAGGGTTTACTTGGTGTTTTGGATTATCCGCTCTTTACAGAATTAATAATTATGGTCTCCCGTGCAATTTCAGTGTTGATCTTGGTAATGATACTTCAATTTTCATCTATGATACTATTATTCTTAATCCAGGCAAAGGGCATCGTGAATACTTATGGAATGACCAGACATTTTCCTCCACAAAATTAGTGGATGCTTTTGCTATTGGACTAGGAACCCATAATATAGCTGTTAAGGTTTCTACGCAGGGTGGTTGTGTAGCAACTGATACATTAAAACTTACAGTGCAGGGTTGTACTAAATCAATGAACATTGGCAACGATACAAGTATTAATAATTATCAAAGTATTGGATTTTCTGCAGGATCAGGCTACTCAGCATTTAAGTGGTTTGATAATTCAACTTCACAAACAATCAACTTATCAGGTGCATTACTAGGAACAGGAACACATCAAATCTTTGTAAGGGCTATCGATTCAAATGGATGTATGGGTGGAGATACATTGAACCTCACTGTATCTGGGTGTACTTTCCCATACTTTGGTTTAGGAAACGATACATTTTTATTTACATCTCAGAAAATGACATTATTTGCTGATTCAGGATATTTGGAATATACTTGGAATGACAATTCAAAAAACCAAAGTATTGAAGTGGATGGAAGTAAATTGAACGCTGGAGATTATTACTATTATGTTACTCTGAGAGATTCAATGAACTGTGCTGGAATAGATAGTATCAAGATTACTGTAAAAAATTGCAATATCAAAGTTGAATTAGGCAATGACAGTTCTATTTGCGCAGATACTAATATTATTTTGGATGCAGGGAAAAACTTTGATAGGTATATCTGGAATCATGGAACAGATTCCACACAAACGATTAATGTTTCAAAATCTGGAGATTATTTTGTTCTTGTGACAGATCAGTATAATTGTCAAACCTATTCAGATACTGTCTCTATCACTATTTATCCGCTTCCAATAGTTAATCTGGGTAATGATACATCACTTTGTAATAATGATATTCTAGTTTTAGAAGCAGGAATGCATTTCAAATATTATGATTGGAATAATGGGGTGGATACTAATCATAACTTTGAAGTTACTCAACAGGGTACTTATTTTGTGCTTGTCACTGACCAAAACGGATGTTCAGATACATCAAATATGATTCATATTAATTATAATCCTTTACCATTCACTTTTCTTGGAAATGACACAGTGATATATGATAATCAGTATCTCTTATTAAGTGCAGGAACAGGATTTAAAGCATATAAATGGCAGGATAACTCCGTAGATTCAATTTATACAGTGAATGGAGCTTTAGCTGGGCTTGGTAAACATATCTACTATGTGACCATTACTGATTCAAATAATTGTACATATACAGATAGCATCGAAATAACGGTTATTAAATTCCAGCAGATTGAACTTTTTGGAAATTTTGAATTTGAAATATTTCCAAATCCAGCTGAAAATGAATTGCTTTTGAGTTGTCCTGAAAAAGGTAGTTTTAGTATCAGCATAATTGACCAAACTGGAAAAGTTTCTCAGAAAATGATACTTGAAATGCCAATTCAAAATAAGGCTGTAAACATTTCAGAGTACCCTTCTGGATTTTACCTAATTCGAATTGTTGGGGAAAATAAAATCTCTTTGAAAAGATTCCTGAAAATGTAATCTATATTTTTGGGAAATGTGTTTGTGAATTTTTCAACATCCAATGGTTTTGGTGAGATTTTTATTAAGATACTAATGCTGAAGAGTGAGCGAAGTATTCTATAATCTCAACAAAAACATACAACTGTTTACTATTTCAGAGGGGAGAATAACGGTTTAGCAATAAATTTGGAAATGCCTGCCAGATAAATTAAATTCGTTCTAATTAATGCAATTTTTTAGCATTTGAGTATGAAAAGAATCTTTCTGGTTTTAATAGCATTTTTCCCTTTATTGACTTTTTCACAAGTCGATTTGCTTTCCCTATCACCATCGGTGCTTTCGAAAGGTCAAGCATCTTTACTTTTAGTTAAAACACAAGATACTCGTTTTGATTTATATGCTCCATCAGTTAGTTTTGGTGCTGATATTAATATTCTCTCCACTCAGGTAATTACACCCACTTTATTGAGTATTGAGTTAGATGTTCCAAGCTTTCTATCAGATGGTTATCGAGATTTACAATTGAATTATTTGAACCAACAATTTATTTTTGATGATGCTATTCAGATTATTGATGGTGCATCAAGCATGTCGTTGAACCTGCATTTGATGCCTTATGAATTTCTCCGAATATCTGATTTTGATCCGATAAAGGCAATGGAAAATCCATTGATTTTTAATATTATTTTTTCAAACGATCAAAGTAGCAGAACAGTCAAAATTCGATTCTTATTAAATAGTATTGATTATGGGGAATTGCTTTTAGCAGAAAAAAACCTGCAAACATTGCTGCCCGGTGATCTTCTTTCTATTACGAATCGTGATTTTGATGATTATTTAATAAATGGACAAGCCGATTTATTCCTGAAGAAATCAGCTGAAACATCCTTTCTTCCTTCAGGTGAATATGAATTAATTATTGCTGTTTTAGATGATCAGGAAAATATTTTATTAACTGATGAACACAGTATTTATCTGGATAATAACTTTCCTGATATCGATTTGATTGGACCTGGAAACTCAGTTTTCGAAAATCCGGAAATTTTAGATCCGGGAATTCAGTTTTTTCAGTGGTTTTCTTCGGGTTTCTCTTTTGACTTTAAACTGGTGGAAGTGATGCACGGACAGGAGTCTGCCGAAGAAATAATGACAAATTATCCTGTTTTTATCGCAGAAGCTTTAACAGATAACTATTTGAACTACACTTCTTTTGCGGAACTATTGGAAGAAGGAAAAACCTATGCATGGCAAATCAGCAGCCATTATTTGGCTTCAAAAGGTGATCAAAAAGTGTATAGTGATGTTTTTTGGTTTAGTATTTCAGAAACCAATGATGGTTTTAAGCAATTTGAAAAATTGAAAATTGTGCCAGAAAAACTCATCATTGAGCCAAATAGAAGTTTTCAGTTTCAGTTAGTTGGAATTACTAAGGACAATGAAGAGGTTAAATTAGATGCTGTGTGGGAAGTTCTGCCCAACAAATATGCTCAAATAAATTCAAAAGGGGTATTTAGGTCTGATAAATACATGACTCCCGTTCAAGTCAAGGCCAGTTATAAAAATCTTATTGCTGAGGCAAATGTTGTAATTTCAAACCAAACACCGGGAACCGAAATAAATGTATCAGAAATTGTTGATGATTTGTTTGGCCTTCATGTCAAAAATGATTTATACGTCAGCCTACAAAGCAGAGAGTATACCGAGGTGGAAAGAAAATTTCAGTACAAAACCGATTTATTTGAATCAATGGAGTTGGATTTTTCAGCTGAAGGTCCTATTTTATGGGATGTTTTATCGGATAACATCTTATTAAATCCTGTAAGTGGACTGGCAACCTATGGATTTATTTCCCCCGATTTAGAACTTATTAATGAATCAGGAAAGAGCTATAATGCCAAACTAAATGTTGATTATGACATTACTTATGCTTTGCCAACGAAATCAAACTCCATTTCTATTTTAGATAGTTTCGCTTGTTTTGGATGTGGGAATGCCGATAGCATTGAATCATTATATGTGCATCACAAAATAGGCAGAATAAGCAGGGATGTTCATGTGCATAGCCTTTTGGCTGAAATCGTATCTATCGAATTAGAGAATAATCGTATAGTTTGTCAGTCGAATGTTTATCCCAAAGGTGGACAAATTCAGTGGTTTTTTGATGGGGAGTATAAATCTGGAGAAGAGGTATACTTCAATCAGGTTGATTCACTTTTTAAAAGAAGAATTGTTCTCAGTTATCAAATTGATCAAGTGTTTTATCAGGATACTGTAATAATTAGTATCAACAAATTTAATGAGCTTGGAAAACAGCTTCAGTGGGAAAGAGTGATTAATGCGCCTGCAAAAAAAGAAAGGAATTTTGAAGATGAGGAAGATATTCAGTTTGTTGTGTCGGAATTCCGTGAATTAGATAAGATCAATATTCTATGTCCACATAAAGGAGATACGGTTATCAATGGCGAAATTCTCATTGTTTGTGAAGTGAATCCTCGTATAAAAATTGATCCGAGTAGCGTTCAAATTTTCATAGCTTCAGCAGAAGTTAGTTCACAAGTAAGGGTTATCGGACGTACAATTTCGGCTCTATTCACAACCAAAGTCCGACCAGATATCTATGACATTGAGCTCCGATTCAGGGATGTAAACAAGCAAATCTATTTTAAAAACTGGTCATTTTTCATTGCTAATAGAAAAATGAAAAAAGAAAAATACAGCAACTCATCATTTGAAAAAACGACTAATAAACTGGGCTTTAAAGGATACTTAAGTACTTCTGCCAGGTATAATAAATTAAGTGGACCCGATTCCTATTTAAGGCAAGAACCCAATCAGTACAATAGTTTACGTTTTAATGGTAAAATCAGTTATAAAAAGCTCGATATTCCAGTACGGATTAGTTTGAGTAATCAGGAAAATACTTTTCTTCCCTATCGAAATCGCTTTATGACTGGTTTGGAAACAAAGAAGTTTAAATTGCATATTGGTGATTTCAATCCTTATTTTCATAAGCAGGTTCTATATGGTCAGCCAATAAGGGGCGTTAATGTTTCTTTCCTGCATAGAGGAATGGAAATCTCTTATGCCAAAGGAGAAGTAGCACGAAGCGTTGAGGGATCCACGCATATATATATGGATGGACAAGGATTTCCTCCATCAAATTTACAGCCCGATTCATCTTACTTATTGGAAGGGAATTACCAAAGAGATATTTCGGTGTTAAACCTGAAATTCAATGCCATCGACAATACAACGTTTAACATCATTTTCTTACAAGCAACTGACGACACTAATTCAATTACATATGGTGGTTATGCGAGTCAGAATTTTGTGTTTGGTGCCAGCAATCAGGTGAAATCAAGGAATAATATTTTTGAAGCAGATTTTGGTGTTGCCTTGAGTGTTACAACCGATGATATACGCAAAGGTGTTTTTACCAAATACCAAATTGATGAATTGTTTGGATCAGATCTCCCCTTTTTTCCTGAGAACTTCAAATGGTTAATTACCCTAAATAGTACAACCAAGCCACTTAATTGGAATAATCGACCTCCTTTGGCTCTTTATGCAAAAGCAAAATTGAATATCCTGAAACAGCATTTCTATTTCAAATTTGATCGCATTGGTAGCACTTATTTTTCTTTCGGGAATCCATATTTACTAAATGACCGATTAAAGTATAGTATTGACGATCGGTTTTCATTTTGGAAGAAAAGAGTTCATGTTGTATTATCGTATACAAATTATGTGAATAATCTTTCAGAAATACAATCCGTTACAAAAAACACCCAAATTGCAGGAGCGAAGCTGAACTTCAATTATTCGAAAAAATGGCCTGTTTTTTCATTCTCCATGCGTCAGTATTTGCGCAATGAATGGATGACCAAGACGGGTAATGCATATCAAAGTTCGGCTATTCAACATGCAACCGCAGGGGCTAATTATCATTTTAAAACGGGTGCAGTAAAACATAATTTAGGTGTTTCCTATAATCATTATTTAAATCAGCATAGCATAGTAAATATATCAGATCAAACCAGTAGTTCTATTAATGTGAACATCATGGAGCAGCTTCCTTATAATATTGGTTTCAGTGCTTTCTATCAGAGCTTTGTTCAAAGTGTTGACACGACTGATTTGAGTTTACAATACACCCTTGGTTTCAGACTTAGCTGGAAAACCAATAATAATAGAATCAGAGCTGCAATTTCATCCAATACCGTTAGTGTTGAACCTGCCTTATTCAGTTCACAATCTTTTCGTCAGGTGCACAAATTTGAGCTAACCTATCGAATTATAAAAAACATGGATCTTACTGCTCAACTGGGTTATGGTTCATTTGAAATGTCGGGTATTGGTTCTCAGTTTTATGAAGAGTTTTGGGGCATGTTACGACTTAACTATGTCATTCGCTAAGTGAAATTATCGATATTTGCTTTAATAATTTTGCTATGGTACATATTGATAACACGCTTGTTTCCTTCGATTTATTTAAAGAACAATTTATTTGTGATTTACCCAATTGCTTAGGTGCATGCTGTGTGGAAGGAGATTTTGGTGCTCCATTAGAGCAGGAAGAAGTTAAAGTTGTAGCGGATAATCTGGAAAAGATTAAACCTTACATGACTGCTGCTGGTCTGGAACTTCTTAAAAAAGATGGTTTCCACGAAACTGATCCCGATGGAGATTTGGTTACTACCTGTGTAAATGGTCGCGATTGTGTTTTTGTCTATCATGAAAAAAGCATTTACAGTTGTGCCATTGAAAAAGCATTTTTAAATAATGAAATAGACTTTCGAAAACCAATTTCGTGTCATTTATATCCTGTTCGTTTGGGCAAGGTTAAAGAGATGGTTTCGGTTAGTTATAACGAGTGGCATATTTGTAGTCCGGCAAGAGTATTAGGTAAACAAGAGGGAGTTCCCCTTTATGTGTTTTTGAAAGATGCTTTGATTAGACGATTTGGAATTTCCTGGTATACCCAGATGGATGAAATTGCAGATGATATTCTGGAAATGGATACATAAAATTCGGATTTCTAATTCAACCTGCAATCTCAAATCCCCGATTTGCTGTCAATTACAATACTGCTCAAGCATACCATATGCTCTTTCAAAACCTAAATTAGCAGATTTTCTTAAATCTTCACAAGCTGATTTTTTCTGATTCATTTGTAAACGAATGACACCTCTGTTATAAAGTGCCTCAGCATGATCGGGCATGAGTTCCAAACAGGTATTGAAATCAGCCAGCGCTTCATTGATTTTTCGCTCTCTGGTATAGGATAGTCCCCTGTAATTATAGACAGCATAATAAGAGGGCTCAATTTCAATAGCCTTGTTATAGTCGGCCATAGATGCCTCCCAGTCTTGTTTGCTGGCCAGAGCCAATCCTCTGTTTGTAATAGCACTTACATATCTATTATCAATTTCAATGGCTTTTCCAAAATCCTGAATAGCTCCATCAATATCCCCACTATTGGCTTTGGTAATCCCCCTGTTATTAAAGGCCATGGCATAATCAGGAAGCAATTCAATGGCTTTATCATAATCTTCAATTGCACCTCTTGTATCGCCTTGTTGCATGCGCACAAATCCTCTGTTTAAATAGGTTGTTGCAAAGTTGGGGTTTAGTTTAATCGCTTGATTGTAATCCTTTAAAGCGGCTGTATAGTCTCCCAGCTCATCAGCCTTAGCCATGCCTCGCTGATTCCATGCTTTGTATACTTCTGGATACTTGTCAATAACATCATTCCAAACACTTACACTGTCTTTCCATACTTCACAGCGCTTGTTAGTTTGAAATAACAGAAAAATTGCATAAACAAGCACAGCTCCACGTAAAAGGTTTAATCGACTTTTGTTTTTTTGCAGGGCATCCCGATAAAGAAATCCTAGAATAAGGAACAAACCAAGTGAAGCGACATACATAAATCGATCGGCCATTACAAAATCATTTATTTGCAGAATTTGAAGGACCAAAATGATATTCAAGACGAAAAACAGAAATGCAAATGCGTAGTCATTTAATTTCTTTTTAAACAGATAAATAAGCAGGAAAACACTGGCAATAAGTGGTAGTGTCGAAAGCCAATAAACGGCTGGAATTGATTCACCAATTGCAACCGGATAAGGGTAAAAAGCCGACAATCCAAAAGGAATAATTGTTTTTAATATATACATGCTAAAACCATAGCAGGCAAAAACAAATCGATGGACTATGGGAAGGGTGTTTTCTTCCGCAATAGCTCCAATTGAACTTTGTGATAAAATGGCTAAAATCCCAAACAAAATTCCAATGGCAAAAAATGGTATTTTCTCTAATATAACTTTTTTATCGAGGAGCTTTCGACCTTGATACCAATCTAATAAAATCAATGTTGGTGCAAGTGCAACTGCCATCGTTTTTGACAAAACCGACATCAGAAAAAGGTAGAGCGCCCAAACAAAGTATTTCTGTTTCTTCTTAGATAAATAAAGATTGTATGATATCAAGGAAGCAAAGAAAAAGAAGGCATAAAGTACATCCTTACGTTCAGTAACCCATGCAACTGATTCGACATGTAAGCTGTGTAATCCAAAAAGTAGTGAAGCAATAATGGCAATTTCAATTCGATCAAATAACTGTCGGATAAAAACAAAAATTAATAGCGTAGTTGCCAAATGCAATAGGATGTTGGTAAAATGAAAAATAGCTGGATCCAACCCACCTAATTGAATGTCTATCATAAAAGACAACAATGTTAGGGGGTAATATCCACCATAATAGAATTCTGAGAATAGCGTAACAATATTATTCCAATTAAACTGCTGGATATATGGATTTTCGCTTACATAGGCAATATCATCGAAATTCAAAAGTCCATTCTTGAATGCAGGTAAATAAGCAATTATCGTGGCTGTTAAAATGCCAATTATCCAAAAAATGGGTGAGTTATTTTTCTTAATTGGCTGTTGGACTTTTTTCTTTGGAGTTTGTTTTTTATCTCTTCCCATGGTTAATGTTAAAGACTTCAAAAGGGTAAAGTTACGGATTATTGTTTAGTAGAATAAGGGTATGAGATTAAATAAAGTCTTTCAATAATTGCATTTAAAAAGCCTGTTGGCTAATAGTAAAATAAGAAATAAATGGATTTATTTGAATCGGAAGAGATAGTGAGCGCTGAAAAATGTCTAGTGACTCAATTTTGTTATGGAAATTTCGCCATCAATATTGGTGGTTTTTAAGAGATAAAAACCAGGCTCCATAACAGGAGGTGTTAAACTGAATTTGCTGGAATTGATATTGTTTTGTGAAAATACCAGTTTTCCGGATATATCAAACAATTCAACTTTTTGAAGTAAAGTAGATCCATTTCCAGCAATGATATTGATTCGATTAGTGAAAGGATTTGGCCAAACTTGCATTTTGTCTGTTTGATCATCATCAACTCCAAGGAAATTTGTTACTTTAATTACACCTTCATAAGCAATTAAGTTTCTTCCGGATATTACAATGTGTAATTGGCCTGTATCTGCTGCATAAAATGAGAAACTGACATAACCATGTTGGTCGGTATAGGCCACTTCATGAATACTATAATCTTCACTTGATATAGATACTAAAGCATTTTTGACTACTTTTCCTTCTGCTTTTACCTGAAATGTAAAATCAGCAAAACCCGGTTTAATTTGAGTTAATCGATTGCTACTTATGTTCTTGGGTTTTTGTGTATAAGGCATCATGCTTGGATCTCCAAGGATTAGGAAATGTTGCATGGTTTCCTTGGTTTCAGAATTTGCCGAATTATCGGTAAATGCTTCATACATTTTCATTTTACCATAAATCATGGCTTCACCAAATGTTTCTGTTTCTCCTTTCAAATAACTGAACAAAGCATATTTGCCCAAAGTGTCTGATAGGAAAAATGGTGTTAGCTCTGTTGCGCCCAAAAATATGGCAGCACCTTTATCAACGCCTACATTCATGAATCTTTCTGCAAAACAATCACCGTAAGCAAAGTCAAGATCTGAGTTTGAACAGGCAACGCTTATAATGGCTGGTAGTGCATTTGTATTTTGTAAACCTGTACTAATTGTGTTGCGACTGAATGTTCCCGTGGTTAACCAGGCAGTTTCATCTCCGTGGCCAATATAAAACATCCAGCTTCTGCCAGCATTTAATGCATTTAATATATGGTGGTTTGTAAAGTTCTGCTGAGTAGCTCTCAGGTTATTTACCTGATCAAAGCCATTGCTTTTAAATTCAGCTGTCACATGCTGGCCATGCAAATCGTCTAAATGAGAATTGCTTGCCGCACTAACGGCTTTATTGAACCAATTGGTGCTGTCATTAACAACAACATAGCGTTCGTAGTTAATGGTTTTTTCAACATAAATATCACATTCCTCAACCGTGTTGACAGAAAATCGCCCAACAATTAGATCCGGAAGATAATCATCATCATTAATGGTTGCATAAGAATGGTCGTTTAAAGCATTGTATACTCCATTGAAAGCTGGAATGAAATCGACATCACCAATAAATAAAACATATTCCAAACCTTCCATGTTTGCACTATCCTGTAAAAAGGAAGTTATCAGGTTTTTAATATCCTGAGGTTCTCTTTTATTGGATAAATCAGAAAGTTTAATAACTCTTGTTTTAATCCCCTGTCTGTTTTTCCATTCGGCTAATGGTTTAATGCTTTGTGCAAAATCGTCATGCGTAATGATGAGCATTTGAGGAGGTATTCCATCCGATGCATTTCTGCTTTTAGAATCATATTTTTCAACCAAACTGTTGCTTATACGATTCATCGCATTTGAAGAAGAAATGCTTTTTTCTTCTTCAGTAAGCTTAACTCTATTAAAAGTTAATTTTAATTCTAGTTTTGTTACAACTTCAATACTATGCGATTCAGGAAAGTATCGAACAGCATTTATCTGTAGATCAACAATTCGGTTTGAGGCAAAGTATTTTGCTTCTCCCAAGGAAACATAATTTGTTGGATAAATAGAGTTACCTGTGTAATATGTATTGTCTATTTGAAATTCTGTTGGAATAGATGCTAAATAATCATTTCTGTTTTGTGGCTTTTGATAAGGAACAGGTCTGATGTTTTCGATTCTTTCAGTTTCGATCGAAATGATGTCTACTGCCAATTCTTTTCCCGCAGGTACTTCAATAAATCTGGTAAAACGAGGTAATTGGGGATATCCTTGTAAAGTAGTAAGTCCTGAGCCGGCTATGTTTATTTCATGATAGAGCTGTTTGTTCTTCTTAATGTCGATGATTTCAATCTGAGGAATTTCGAACGTAAGCGTTTTGCTTTGTGCATTAAGATCACTGATCTCGAGTACAGTTGTATTAATGTCTTTGTTAAAACTTACATGTGATGTTTGTGCATTGCATGTAAGATACAAGACAATACTCAGTAGAAATGTTAGGCTCGATATATAAAGTCGATTGATCATAATTTTGTAGCAGTATGGAAAAACGTTAAGTTTGATACTGAATGTTCAAAAACCATACAATGTATTGTTCCGGACCTATTATGTATACAAATGTACTCAATCTTATTGATAATTAATGCACTACAAACCTTCAGTTTCTATTAAGTAGGCTGAAAATAATACATCTTAAGTAATACAATAATAGTGGCTTATCATTAATGAATTTTTTCGCATGTGTGTTTTCGCTTAGCAATATTTCAAGGCTTCTTATGATTGGAAAAGAATTAAACAGCATTGTCTTTATATGAACCATTTGTCCAAAATCGGGAAAGTGACTGCTTTGTGATTTTTATAAAATATTCCTTAAATTGTGTTTTAATAATACTGAAAAATATTCACTCCTTAAATGATTATTATATGAATTACTCAATTACCCCATCAGGGGAAAAATTTGCAATTCCAGCAAAGGAAGCTTATGCTGATGAATTTAAGCGTATAAAAACATTAGCCGATAAAGCCAGAGCTGAAGGGAAAGAAATTGTCGTAGTAATGGGTTTGGGTTTTGTTGGTGTTGTCATGGCAGCTATAGTAGCCGACACTGTAGATGAAAGTGGTAATCCAACTAAGTTTGTAATAGGTTGTCAGCGCCCCAGCGTGCGAAGCTATTGGAAGATACCTGTTATTAATCGAGGTGTATCGCCTGTAACTGCTGAGGATCCTGAAGTTGCAGAGATTATTGATAGAACAGTCATTAAGAAAAAATCGTTTGTAGCAACTTACGACAGCGATTGTCTGAAATTAGCCGATTGCGTTGTCGTAGATGTGCAATGTGATTTCAAGAAGAAAGAACTGGGCAATATGAAAAGCGGGGAAACCGATATGGCCGCATTGGAAGCAACCATTCGTACTATTGGACAGAAAGTTCCACCAAAATGCCTAACACTCATTGAAACAACTGTTGCTCCAGGTACAACCGAATATATAGCCTGGCCTATTTTGAAAAAGGAATATCAGAATAGGGGAATTGCCGAAATACCCCTATTGTCACATAGTTTTGAACGTGTTATGCCTGGGAAAGAATATGTATCCAGCATTCGTGATTTCTGGCGTGTGTGCTCAGGTTGTGATGCAGAAGCTCGAGGAAGAGTAGAGAAATTCTTGAGAGAAGTATTGAATACAGAGGAATTTGAATTGACTGTAATGGACAGACCCATTGAGTCGGAAACGACAAAAATTGTTGAGAATTCCTATCGTGCATCAATTTTGGCTTTTATGAATGAGTGGAGTTTATTCGCTGAAAGAAATGGTGTAGACCTGATCAAAGTTTATAAAGCCATTAAAATGCGTCCAACCCACAGTAATATTATGTTCCCCGGACCCGGGATTGGAGGTTATTGCTTACCAAAAGATGGTGGCTTAGGATACTGGGCTTACAAACATATACTTGCTTTTGATGATGGCGATGATGTATTTAAAATGACTCCTTTAGCCATAGATACCAATGACACAAGATCCTTGCATGTGGCTGAATTAACACGAGATGCATTGCGTAATTTGGATAGATACATTGCAGGAACCAATGTTTTGATTTGCGGTGCAAGTTATCGTGAAGATGTTGGTGATACACGTTATAGTGGTAGTGAGCTTGTGGTTAGAAGGTTGACTGAAATGGGCGCATGGGTTCATGTACATGATTCGTATGTTGACAAATGGTGGGAGTTTGAAGTGCAAAACGATCCCATGGAAGAGGCTCATAGCTGGAAACAATTTTTTAGGAATCAGGATGGCTTAGAAAATATAAAAGTCCAGAATGATTTGCCCTCAGCTTTGAAAGGAATGGAGGCGTTGATATTAGCGGTCCCACATACGGAGTATAAGAACCTGAATCCGGAGGATATTGTAAAATGGGCAGGTGGACCAATGGCTGTAATTGACTGTTTTGGTATACTAAATGATGAAGATATCCGAAAATATTTTGAGTTAGGTTGTGAAGTGAAAGCTTTAGGCAGGGGTCATATTCAGCATATTAAAAAGCAGGTTTTGAGGGATAGGTAAGTGTCTGGAGGTAGAAGTGCCTAGAGTGCCTAAAGTTGGATTTAATGGAGTGCCTAAAGTTTAATTATCTCTTAACTGAGTCATTCATTGGAGGATCGAGATATTTCAGAAGAAGCCTATACTCTCAAGAGGAAGGGATTAACTTTATACTTTAGACACTCTAGGCACTTTAAACTTATTTGCCTCCCATCTGAGTCACTCATTTGAGGACCCAGGTGCTTTGTATCTTATAAGTAAGTGCCTAGAGTTTGAAGTAATGGAGTGCCTAAAGTTTAATTATCTCTCATCTTAGCCACTCATTTGAGAACTCAGAAGTTTTGAAAACCTACTGTGCTTTTAGGTGGAGGGGATTAACTTTACACTTTAGTCACTCAAGTCACTTTTAACTTATTTCAAAAACAATCCCTTGATAACCTCGAACGAGCTCAACTTATGAAATCCTGAAATGTGGATTTTATAGTAATCAATTAAATATTCAATGAGTTTTAATCGCTCTATTTGAGGGATTTGTATGCTATCATATTCCCCAATATTTGTGTTGATTATCTGGTTCAATAAAAAGCTCGACTGCGTATCTAATAAAAAGGTATTTATTCCCATGTCGGATTTAAAGCGACCTTCATATAAATCAAAGTTGGGTAAATCATCAGAAAAAGAATTAGCAGGGAAGAAACCTAAATACCGACTGAAATGAAGCATGAAAAATAATAAAAAATGATTGCTATCCTTGCTTGGATTGTCCAGAATATGAATGCTGGAAACTAGGAAATCATACATCTCCTTGTTTTCTTCTTCTTCCTGTATGCATTTATAAATGAGCTCAGAAATAACCATCGCAATTGTACTGCGTTTCATTTCGAAATGTAAATGATTAAGCACAAAAGCCGATCGCGCTTCTTTTACTTTCAGCAGGTTTTTGTTTTCTTTAAAATAGAAATCCAGCTCCAAAACCTGGAGTGGTTGAAACAGGGCTGGCTTAAGTCCCGATTTTTTGCTGTACATACCCTGAATTAGGAATGCAGTCATTCCATAGCCTTGTGTGTATATTTTAACAATTGCACTGCTTTCGGAATAGCGTGTACTTTTTATGACAATTCCTTGTGATTTGACAAGCATTTAGCGCACAATAAGAATTTTTGTGATATTCGTTTCTGAACCATCGTCATTGCTGCTTAATACCAAATAAACTCCCGACATAACTGCGTTTCCTGAAATGTCTTTTCCATCCCACACAGCTTGCCCTCCCTGGGCAGTCATTTCGGTTACTACATTGCCAGCAATATCTGTAATTTTTACATTGGCATTCGTAACCAATCCCTTGATGGCAATTGGGCCTTCATAGCCGGGTCGCACAGGGTTTGGGAAAGCATATACGTTCCCAAACTGATCTTCCCCCTTGGTGGCTTCGTTTCGGTAAGAGACTATCCCTAAATCAGTGGCAAAAAACACTTCACCTGTTTTTTCGTTTACTGCAATATCTCTAATATCGCTTGTAGGTAAGGGGCTGTTATCTTTATTAAAATGATGGATAATTTCAGTGCCATCATCCGAAACATACCAGGCACCATTTTTACTGCCAATCCATTTATTATTTGCTCCATCTACAGTGATGACACTGATAATTTCAGAGGCTAATAAATAGCCGGATTCTTCTCCATCGTTGATCCAAATTTGTTGTGCATCAAAATTATTGCCTGAAAAAACATCTTCAGGATTGTAGATGATTGCAACACCTTCTTCAGATCCTAACCAGATGCGCCCTTTTAAATCTTTGGCAATACTATGAATTCGTTCTGTAGGAAGGCCTCCATTGCCTTGGTTTGTAGAAAGTTTTTTATAAGTGCTGCCTCCTTGCTGATTTTCATCAAAGACAATAATTCCACCCTCTAATGGAAGCAGAATCCATTTTTGTTTTGAATCATCAACAATCAATTCGCCAATACCCCTGTTTGCTTCAGATCCCAAACTAAATGAGGCCCAGCTTTTATCAGCATATCGTACCGACAAAGGCTCATCTGCTCCAAAATTGCTGACCCATAAGTTGTTGTCAGAATCGAAACACAAACCCCTGATATTGATTCGGTTGGTATCGGAAATCGTTACTTGTAAAGAAGAATTATTCTGATCGAAACGATTGATGAAATTGCCGTTTTCATATATGGCCAGTCCATCTCCATAAGATCCAAAATAAACTTTATCGCTAATTGGATCAGCAGCTATATTCAACATATCCTTAAAATCTACGAAAGTGGCATTATTCATATAATTCTTATTTTGCCAACTTTCATTTTGAAACAGATAAATTCCTCCATAATTATAAGCTGGAGAACCGGTGAAGGTTAAACCACCTGTTGCCACATAAGCTACATCATCAATCACTTCTATATTCCAGGTTTTTTTAGAAGAAGGTCCGTTTGGTGTATAAAATCCATAATTGCTGCCTGTTTTTTTTATTAATGCAAAAATGGGCATGCTAAGCCATAAATTACCCTCTTCATCCAAAAGTGCTGATCGAGCTCCACCTTCCTGATGAATCGTAATTTGTCCGGATTTATCGATCTCAAAAACTTTGCTTTTAAAGCTAATAACCAAATTTTCATAACATACATTAATATCGCTACAGGTATTTTGAAGGCTATCAATATACATATTCCATTGGCCGTTTTGATAGCGATATATATAGCCATCAAGCTCAGCATATAGCATGTTGTTAAAAGGAATTATTTTTTTACAGGATTGAACATTTATGTAATTCCAGTATTTATTATCCAATAAGTTAAGGCTGTTAAGGGAGGCTGCTATTATACCATTTTCTGTTGCTGCAAAAATAGAATCATTAAAAATGGCAGTTTCTAAAATTTCAATGGTACCGTTCGGATCAATTTCGGTATATGACTCCTTTACTTCTTCTTTTTCAATGTCATAAACCACTATCCCAAAACTGCAGGAGAAATAGGCATAGTTGCCATAAAAGTAAATACTGTTTATTGCTTTTTTTCCCGGAATTGATTTGCGTAAAATATCAGGAATACTAAAAATCCGATTGGCTTGAACGGCATCTATTAAAGTATTGTTATAGGCTATTAATAAGAGGTCAGACTTTTCATCATAGGCAATGGTGCTAATGTCTACATCGCTAAAGCCATTTACTTTCGACCAGGTTGTAATGGAATTATCAGTTTTGTCTACATAAAATAATCCATTTTCAGTGGCTGTATAAATACGATTTTTTACTTCTACACTAATTATTCCTTCGGTGTAGTTGTGGTGAGCACGCCAATTACCTATTCGAATATTCTGACCAACAACTAATTGTACGAAGGCAGTAAAGATAAAAATCAGGATGAATTTTCTCATAATCATTCTTGTGTTGCAAAGTTAAGAGATAATTCCCTTTTCATTTTCCATGCAAGCAATTTAAGTTTGATTTATGATAAACGTCAAATTTTGATTTTTGATATAATGGTTGAAAAAAAGATGAGATTATAATTTTTTCAATCCTGATTCGGTCATGATGTAGTGATTTCCTGAATTATCATATTCTCTTTCAAATACATTTCCATAAGTACGGATATAGCTGTCTTCAAAGCTTTCATCTATATAAATTATCTGGCTAATCGGAATATTCAGTATGATGTCAATTTCCTGATTTCTCCATTTTTCACCTGCTACTAATTTGAAGTATTTTGGCAGAAGAACTCCTTTAGGATGTTGTTCCCATCGCAGGACTGTGTTTTGAGCATTTTTCCTTGCCTGTGCTTTCGATTTTCCGTCAGATTCAATTTCAATAGTTAATTCAGCCACATCCAAGTCACTTTTTTCAATGCTAAAATTGGTTTGCAAATAAATATTCTTCTCGTTGCCGAATTGGCCAATTTTTACTTCATCTGTTTGAAGGAAGTAGAATTCACCATCCATACTGTTATCGTTCAATTTAATAATCAGTGTATCCGAATCTATTTTATCCAGTTTATAGCTTGAACTTAATGTGGTCGATTCCTGAAAATTATGCGCAATACTTGTTCCTGCAATAATCAGAAATACAAAGCCAATTACCCATAGAGATGCCATTGCTCCACCAAATACACGATCCTTTATTCGGATTCCAAATAGTAATTTTATTCCGCCATAAATAAGTCCAATGGTTGGAATGAGTATCACCAGACAGATGCCCAGAAAAGCCAGCATGGATACTGATGGATTGGCTAAAAAGGAAAGCAAACCGGCAAATGAAATATTTGTTATTCCCCATTGAGAAAGGCCTAAAAACCAATCTTTACCAAAAAAGGAAGTGGATAGACCAAGCAATAAAACCAAACCAGTAATTAAAAGGGCAAAGCCAATAATTATTCCAATTGATTTGCCAAATACAACAAATACTTTTCCTAATGCGTGAAAAATACTTTCGATGCCTTCTCGAAAATTATTTCCTGCCTGAGAGTTTTTTATATTTTTAAAATTGCTTTTAACAGATTCAAATTCATTTTTAATGGTTTTTTCGATATTCTCGATATTAACCTTTACACCTTTCATTTCCAACTTTTGAGCAGTTGTTTTTGCTTCAGGTAAAATAAACCAAAGAATGAAATAGGCAATCAGAACCGTGCCTGCTGACACAAAAAACAAAACGACAAGGATTATCCTGAGAATGACCGGGTCGATATTGAAATAATTGGCTATCCCACTGCAAATTCCGCCAAGCATTTTATCATCAGCATCACGATAAAAGCGTTTCCCATGATGGTTTTTCTGTTGTGATGATTCATTTTCAGCATCCGCTCCAATAACTTCTTCAGCTTTGCCCATAATGTCTATCATCCAATTAACATCTTCATCTGTAATAACTTCTTTTCCCTCTTTAATCCTGTTCTGAAATAGCTCAGCAATGCGTGATTCTATATCAGCCAAAATCTCCTTTCCTTCATCTGTGCTCTTAAAATGATGACTAATTTTTCCTAAATACTGTTGCATCATTTCATAGGCATCTTCATCAATATGAAATACAATGCCATTTAAATTAATTGTGAATGTTCGTTTCATTTACTTCTTATTAATCAATTCAATACTTTTATTTAATTCTTTCCAAGCAAGTTTTAATTCTTCCAGGAATTTTTCGCCTTGTTCGGTTAGTTGGTAGTACTTGCGCGGTGGTCCCTGAGTCGATTCTTCCCAGCGATAACTAAGAAAACCAGTATTTTTTAATCGGGTTAGTAGTGGATATAGGGTGCCTTCAACAACGATTAGTTTTGCTTCTTTGAGTTCACCAATAATGTCGGACGCATAAGAGTCTTGCTTTTTTAACACGGATAAAGTACAAAATTCGAGTACTCCTTTTCGCATTTGTGCTTTTGAATTTTCAATATTCATAATTCGGTTCTAAGTAAAATCCAATGCAAAGATATATATAAAAAACAGTACTATGCAAGACATAGTAGTAAATATTTTAAAATACAGAAATCAGAACTTGAATAACATACAGACAGAAAGATGCAAACGACTATGCAAACGAAGATTTAGCTTATAAATATCAACATTTTAGGAATCAAATTGATGATTCAAATGCACAGTATCTATTCAAATTAAATGTTTTTTGTGATCTTTGATTTTGTTTATTAAACGGTATCAGTAAAATATTTCGACAATGAAAGTCATTAAAACTATTCTTTTGTTCTCCTTTAGCCTGATTTTAGCCGGCATAATTGGAAAATCAATCATTATTTTTATGGGAGCAAATGCAATACTTGCCATCGGTTTTGCCTTGCTATTGGTTGGTATTTTATTATATGGCATTGTTTCATTATCAAGGAAAAAACAAAGAATTGAAGCGGGAATGTTAGCTTTATCCAGCCTCATGTTATTGGGATTGTTGTTTAAAATTCAATATTGGGCTGGTGGAGGCTTATTATCAACTATAGGTAGCTCATTGCTTTTCCTGGGTTCAATATGGGCTTTTGTGTATACATTTAAAAAGAATCATAAAAAAATACTCGGTGCTCTTTTTTTATCAATTGGCATTAGTAGCATTTTCTTTACTTTTAAAATTTCAAATTGGCCAGCAGCAAATCTGTTGTTCATTCCTGCTGCCATATCTATGATCGTGTCCTTGTTTTTTCTATTCAAAAAAGGATTTGAACTTAAGTTGAGTTACATGGTTTCAATTATTGTCATGCTTTTAATCGTCATTACGTTTGTTTCAAAAGAAAGTCAGTTGCATCGATTCAGACATATAAATACAAAGTATCCGGAACTCAATGTACCTGAAAACTATTATATATATGCATGGAAGCTTTCTAAGGAAGGTGAAAAAAGTCAGGCTATTGAAAATCTGAACTATGCAATTCAGGAGATTGATAATCCTAATAATGCATACTTCAATATGTACTTTAATGATAGTGATTTGTCAAAGGAAAGATATGAAAGAGCATTGGAGCTATTATTAGCTGATAGATGGCTTCAAGCTGAAAAGCCAATATATTAATTGTGGGTGATTTTTAAGGAAACAATTCAATAGGACTTTGGTTTTTTGCAAATGAATTTCATTCATAATCCAATCCTATGGATTTTTAATCCTTAATGGTTAGTATTTTTTGAATATGCGCTGTTGCACTTGTGGCCTCAAAATGATTGACAAATACAATAAATGTCTGTTGTATAATAAAGGATATAAGTTAATTTTTGACTTAGATTTAGTACCCCCACTTATTTGTAAAACTATTGAAGAAATCAATACCAAATTTCCAAGTGAAATCAGCAGCTTCAAAGGAGTTATCGGCAGTTACTGCATAAATACCAAAACGGAATAATTGCTGTTTTATTCGGATAGCGCGTTCAATGCCTGCAAAAACTTCAAAATGTCTAAAATTAATATCAGGAATAATAAGTGTGCCTGCACCAGCCGATAATCCAAGTTTTAATCGATTAATAAGAGGAATCTTGTTCATTATTGTGCCTTCAAAATGATGAATGTAGTTTGCTCTGAAATATTCATCAGCTGTACTTAATGTCGGACCCATTAATTGAAAAGATTGCAGAGGATCTGAAAAGAAGAAGTAATCGGAACCTCTGAAGTATTTGTGCTCCAGTACACGCAGGTTCTTTTTGTTTATAAAGGAACCTGCCAGCACACGCCATCGAGATGAACCCAAACGAGCTAAATCCATATCGTAATGTGCACCCAGTTCGATATAATCATAATCGACTTCACTATTAAACAAATTGGGTATTCCTTTTCGATAAATGAAGTCGAGCTCAGGATAATCAGTACCAATAATTATTTTTCGACCATTTTTCAGGATATACTTTTGCTTAAATCTATATTTTAGTTCCAGTTTTACCTCCGCTTTTTTGTAGCGTACAAAATCGGTGGGTTTATTTATTTCACCAAAAATTATTTCAGACCATTCGGAAAGCTGCAGATCTTTAATAGGGTCCTGATCAGAATAGTCAAGTGTTAATTCTCCAAACAAACCATTAACAATTTCCATTCGCTGGGTAATAATAACTGATTTTTTTCGAACATAATTGCTTCGGCTGAAAATCTGTTCGAATGAAGCAAATTCATTGATTTGTGTGTAAAAATCACCAATATCAATAAATGTTCTTACGAATTTTAGGGGAAGGTATGTTAAGCCAATTCCAAGCTGACCTTTAATGTCTTTGTTATTAAATCCATAATCAATAAATCCACGGGTTTCAAGTTTCATCCCATTTTTGAAATCTTTATTATAATAGCCCGGAAGTTTGTGTCGGTAGCCTCCAATACCTAAAGGATTTATTTGTTCAACTAAACCACTGACATAGAATTCGTTCCCTTTTGCCCTGTTTCGATGTCCTACACCCGTTAGCCAAAACCACCACCAATTAATACGATTAAAAGCAGAATCGATTTTATGATAGTATTCGTCACTGACAAAATATTCCTGAATACTATCGCTTTTTCGAATGAAATCCAGTTCTTCGATTTGTAATGTTAATGGTCTTTCTTCCTGCCAATAAGTAGAGTCTTTATCGAATGCATCTACTTCATATCGTTTGATTTCATTATTGAAAAACTTTGCTTCAAAATCAGGATTAATTTCATAATTGGAATGATTGATTCGGGTATTTCCAAGGTAATTATAGCGCCCATCTTTTATTGTATAGGTAAATTCTCTTCGCACAGGCAAGTAAGCATCTTTTGTTATTTCCTCATAATTTTGGATAATCCTGAATTCTTTACAGAAAAATAAGGTAGCTCTGTTAATGGATAGGTCAACTGATTTTAACATCCAGCTGCTGTCTTCAATATACAACACACCGGAAAAGAGTGCTTCTGATTCGAAGATTGGATTCACCTGTATTTTATAAATAACATGTCCATCTTCTTCAAACGATTCCAGAAATTTATACGTATAGCTAAGCATAGAGCTCGCTGCAATGGGAGAGAGCAAGGGCTTATTGCTGATGGCAGGATAATCAATGTTGTTCTTATAAAAATTAAAGTCACAACTGGCAATATCGGTATAAACAAGATATGGATTTTCAGCTCGAAAACGTGTTGGTGCAATGTCGTGTTGGCCATATTCAATTCCTACAGAAACTTCTGCAGATTGATCGACATTCACCTTCTTTTGAATATAATCGTGGTGAGCTAAAACAATTTCTTTATAGGTGGATGGAGATTTAAAATAGGTTTCTGATACAGACTCTATCAGATTCATTTTTTGTTTCTTCAAATGGGCCAACATATCACCCGAAACTTCCTTTAAAGTATCTTTTTTGCTGATAATACTGTCTTTGGCTTTTATTTTTATCAATTCTTTTTCCAGCGATGTTTTCTGATAACTTTTACAGGAGTAGGAGTTTACTTGCGACAAATAATATTTGCGATTTTCCCTCACATTTTTAAGGATTTCTTTTGAACGATCTTCCTTTTTTACGACTACTTCAAATTCAGTCAATTCATGCGAAGCTTCTTTGAGAACAACGTTCAGCTTAACTGCTTCTTTTTCATTTATTATAATGTCTTTTTCAAGTGATTCATAACCAACAAAACTATAAACGATGGTATAACTCCCCTTTTTAAGTTCCAGAAAATAATTTCCTTTCAGGTTTGAACTGGCTCCATATGAAGTGTTTTTTACATAAACATTGGCATATGCAAGGGGGGCACCCTGAGTGTCAGTAATTCGGCCACTAATATAACCAGCAAATAATTGGACTGTACTGATTAGGATAAAAGTAATGGATATTAAGATTGTTTTCAACTTTCAGCTTTGATTGGTGTTGATTACATTAGGACGACAATGCCTTTTCATTTGTTACAATAATCCTAATAATTTTTCAAAATAAGAAATAAATTGAATTGTTGTAACTTAGATTCTTGTACTACAAGGCATTAACGAATAAAAAATAGGTTTATTTTTTACTAAAGGAATTTATATGGCAGAGCAGGAAAATGATTTTGTAGATCGATTGCAAATCAGGATTAATTATTGGCTTGAAAACAAAGGACACGAAAGTGAGTTTGCACGTCATTTAAAATGGACACCACAGTTATTTGAATTCATGTGCAAATTGTCTCTTGAAAAGGAAGTTCAAATTGCAGATAAAGCAAATCTGGCTGTTGCCATATCTTATTTTCTTTCGCCATTTGATTTATTTCCCGAAGCACTTGCAGGAACGATGGGCTATGCAGATGATATTGTTTTGGCAGCTGTTGTCTTAAACTATGCTTTTACTAATTTGGATGATAGTATAGTGCAAAAACATTGGCAACACACTGATGATATTAAAGCGATAACCAATGCCATTGTTGAAGATGGATCCAAAATGGTGGGCAAGGAAATGCATGCTAAATTGATTGATTTGGTTCGCTTTTAGGAGAGAAATAGATTGCACTTGTTAAGTGTTAAACAAGGCTAAGTTGGCAACATAATTTATTTGAGAAATCCATTCATGCAGAAGTCAGCAATTGTAATCCTCACTAAAAACTTTTGAAAACCCGTGCCAACGATTCTCCGGGTGCTTGTATATTGAGATCCAAGAAATAGCCCCATGGTGTTTGCGTAACATCAAATCCAGCATTTTGCATTCGCTTGGTCACTTTATCTAGTAAGTTTTTTGTGAATTCAGGCTCAGCTTTGCTGTCTGATAAATGAGCAAAAGAATGAACGATTACTGTATCCGTATTGTTTTTTCTAGCTCCCCATTTCAGGTTTTTCACCAAATTATCCTCAATTCGTTTTGGTCTTTCCTGATCTTTTTCCTCCACATGAATAAATCCAACCAATGCATCCATAAACTGTTTCTCTTCAAAAAAATCAGCCACATCATCAAGCCCCTTGTTCTTGGTAGCAAATGCAAAATTGCTGCAAAATAACATGAGAAGTTTCATGAAATAAAGTTATCATTTTTATAATAAACCAATTAATTATTATGGAGTAAGATGTAGCTAATAATAACAATAGGTATCAATGGAAAAGCTAAAGAGTAGACATAAAAAAATCCATCCGATTGATTTCGAATGGATTAGAAGTTAAATTGTGCCCAAGAGGGGAGTCTGACCATATTCTGTTATTGTTTAATTATCAGTGATTTATAAGCTTTGTGAATTTTTAGATGAAACATTAGTGAAACGCAATTTTGCTACTTTTTGGGGCCTAAAAAGGGCCTGACCATTATTTCACATTATTATTATAAGAACTTTACTCAAATTTAGGATTTATTTTTCAATATCATCACAATCTGAGTGCAATATTTTATTACTGTTGAAATTAACACTCAGATAATGAATTTAATACATGATAAATGCTATTACACATCTTACAGCAAAGTTATGCTTCCTGAGTTAGTCAGGTTGGCAATAAGAATTTGCTAAAATTTAAAGGAAATGATTTTTGTTCTTAAATCAGCTTGGTTTAAATGCGTTGTGCATGACCCTTTTTACAATGCTAAAGGTGATTGGATATTTCTGGTAAATTATTCATACTTATAATTTTGATGATCCATCATTCGGAAGTAGTAGTTTTGGTTGTTTTTTGGCAATTCCAACCAGGTTTCTTTCCAATCCATCATCTTTTTTGCGTCAAAGATATGTCGGGATATTGCTCAGATTGTTGAGATATTGATAGATGAGGGTTATAAGTTTATAACTACCCCGATTTTGCAAAAATTCGTGATTTTATAGTTCATATGACATTGCATTAAGTATGCTTTCAATACAAATTAAATGCATTAAAATGAGCATCTTTAATTTCATTCATTAAAGACTCAGGTTGAAGAACAAGCACATTTTCTCCAAAAGAAAGTAATTCCATGATAAAATCATGAGTAATGTATAATTTAAGGCTGACCTTCAGCTCATTTTCATTATCAACCAATATTTCTTGGCTTTCATGAAGTGGCAATGTTTTGATGTATTTTCCCTGGAATGGATCAAATGAAAGAACAATTTCCTCAGGTTTATCACCTTCATCTGGACTTATAATGCCAAAACAATGGCGGTAACTTTCTTCAACATCATAATCTTTGGGGAATTCAAAAGTATTCTTTGTTATTTCAAGGTTAGAGAGTCGGTCGAGAGCAAAGCTTTTTACATTGTTATCTTTCAAGTCTTTTGCTAAAACGTACCAGCGATTCTTATATTCCTTTAAAGCATATGGTTCTGTTATTCTTTGACTTATAATATCTTCCCAAAATTTGTGATATTCAAACTTGATCTGAAACTTGTTTTTTATGGCATGTAGCAAACCATAAAGATTTTCAGTTCCCTGGGGTTTACGTTTTTCCAGAAATATATATGGAGTTAAATCCTGGGCAAGATTTAGGGAGTTAAACATATCAAATGCTTCAATCATTCGCTGGAAATTCATGTTTTCTGATTCGCTTTGGCTGATATAATAACCCTTTTCTTTATTCGAAAATTCGATATCTATTCCAAAATTGTTGCTGATTTCCCGAATGTCCCTTTGCAATGTCCGTTTTGAAAAGGCAATTTTCAAAGTATCATCCTGCATTTGCAAGTACTCAACCTGATTTGCGATATAACTTTGCAATTCTTCATAAGAGCTGTATGGCTTTGCCTTCAGCTTTTTAAGAATTAGCAGGTAACGGGATATGTAGGCTCGTTTTGACATAATTTATTACTAATCCTTAAAAAAGTCCTCACCTGAAATTTGGTCTTGGTCAAAATCTTTATCGTGCCTATCTGGATACATATTATCCAAAGAGGCTTCTGTAATTGCGTTAGAATCTTCTTGCTCTATAATTCCTTCACCTGTATCTGCATCAGTTATCGTATAACCATCCAAATATTCATTAGCATATTTTTCAGCATCTTCAAGTTTTTCAAATTCTTTTCGAACTTGAGTTAGTTCTTCTTTGAAGTCAATTTTCTTCCCTTTTACTATAAACATGTTTTTCTATTTAATTTCTTGTTATTTCCAATATATGCCATCGCATTGTGGATTAATTTGAAGCTATATTTCTGGATAGTATTCTCAAAGATTTTATATATTTTGGAACAAAAATAATCAATTAGAGCGACACAATATGTCGCTGCTAAAATATTTCTTATGAATTATGGTGAAATCCTATTTGCAGAAGAGGTATAAAGTCAGTAATACTTAAAGTGGTTCTATTATAAATCGAATCCGTCTAGACTACTAATAATATGCTTAAGTTTTGTCCTAACATAATCTTTCATTTCACCATTTTGAATCATATGCCATGGTTTATAAGAGTTATGCCAATATCGTATATCGTTATCAAACATTTGTATCCAAATTTCATCAAAATCCTTTCCTCTATTACCTATTCTTTCACATACTTCTTTTTTTGAATTTTCTCTATATTCATCATTACAATCTACCAAAAAAAAGAAATTATGATATGCTGCACAACTTCCAAATCCTAAATAAAACCCTTTTGTTGAATTTCTAATTTTAAATGTAAAATATCCTAACCCATTTTTACTTAGTAAAGAATCATCTGCAAAATCAATCTTCAATTCTACAGCTAATTCCTCCATCTGCTTTTTCAATTCTCCTACTAAATGATTATTAACACCATCCCGTATATCTGACCTAGTTAATTCAAAATAAGCTTTAATATATTCACTATTATTTTTTATTTTGGCTAAAATTTCTTCCTTCATAATTGTATTTGTTGTTTGATTTGTTAGTATTTTGATTAAATTTATATATTGAGTAATTGTTTCTCGAAGAATAGGATGGTTTGTTGATTTCTCTCGACAAGCCTCTAACCATGTCAAAATCTCATGAGAATACGAAATGCTTGTATAATCATTTTCCTCTAATCCATTTTTCCCCAAATTAGTTTCATCATTGAAAAGTGTCAAATAAAACATTTTAAAAGATTTACAGTTCTTCTTTCCATAGTTAAAGTAACGCAGAAGCTGATTTTTTTGATCGGGGGCATAAATTTTATTCTCAATTATAATTGCATTATTATTAGCATCTGAAGCAATAATATCGATATTTCCACCTTCAGTATATTCTTCATTTATAAAGCCAGTATGCTTTTCAATTTCTACTAATGCAGTTTCAACATCAAAATCAATGATCTTAAACTGCTCACAAAAGAGCTTTAAAAAAACTTCATTTTGATCATGAGAACCCTTTGGATTTAATAGTTCTGCAATGAAAGCTGAATGCGTTCTAACCTCATTGGTAGTTAATCCCAATACTTCAAAAATATTAAAATTTTCACCAGTGAGTTTGGCTATTTTTTCATAGCTTTTATTAATTGCTCCTATTTGAATCAGGAGGTTTTCAATTTTGGTTATTTCATCCATAATATTTCATATTAAATCTTTAACAATGTAAAAGTGGATAGACTGTGTAATCCATACAATTTAATACTTAATTCATAATTTTGTCAACTTAATTAATTCATTTAGTAATTCCACCATCTCCCCATCTTTCTGAAATTTATTCACTTGTTCAGCTATTTGTTTTACTAAAATGTCTGTTCTGTTTCCAGCAATCCAGGCAAACTGATCAGGATCAAATTCTGGATCAGCTGAATTGCTAAATGAAAAGTTTTTGATGCCCATTGCTCCAGATTGCGACATTGAATTTGTAAGATGATCAATCCCATTACTTATTAGAGGTTTAAACTTTTCTGTTTTTAAATATTCAGCAATTTTATTTATGTCATAAACATAAGAATCACAATAGAACACGACTTTTCCAAATTTTCCAAATGCCAGGCTAAGTGATTTTTCACCATGTTCGGTTAAGAACCATTGCAGGTACTGATCTTCATAAGCTTTAAATGACCAATCCTTTACCGTATCTACTGTTTTGAAATAGTTACTGGCTTCCTCTTTAAATTTAAGCACCCATTCTTTAACAAGTATTTGCTTTTGATCTATTTGTTTTAAAAATGCATTCCATTTTTCAGGAATATCAAACTCATGTTTCATTTTTTCTAATTCCATCGCTAAAATCATGAATTTCCTGTTTTCAAGATTCTGATTATTATCCCGAATTTAAGCATTAAAACCAATTGATTTTCTTCTTTTTGCCTGTTGAAAATCTCTTTCAGTCTGATTGTAAATCTCAGTCAAAGTCATTGGAGATTCGAAACTGGAACTAAATCCCAATTTTTTTGAAAGTTCATTTGCTTTTTGGATTTCCAGCTCTTTGAAATTGTATTTTGCAATTAATCTACCCTTTCGCATCAATGCACTGTCCACCTTGGAAATGTCAGTATTGAATGAGCAAATAATCTGAATGTTCAGGCAATCTGAAAGTAAACCATCTGAAATATTCAATAAGGCAGAAACGGGTGAATATCCATTATGTTCTCTATCAATAACAATGTTCTCTGCGTCTTCTATAACAAAAATTGAATTTGGATTGTCAATAAGTAAAGATATCAAGTTGGGATTTGAAATAGCAGCAGCCATATTCGGGGGCAAAAAAATTACATGTTTCTTAATTTTTGTAATGAGGTAACGAATATAAGAGGTTTTTCCTGTCCCAGGTTTTCCATGCAAAATGACTAAGCCCTTATCATTTTTCTTTGAAAGTCTATTTGTAATTGTTTTATGCACATCAATAAAATCATCATTATAATTATCATTTATACTAAGCTTAGGTTGAGTTACTTTAAATGATTTAATATCAATCCCACTACTTCCATTTACCATTAAAGAAATCTCAGGTTTATATTTATTTCTTCGCCTTTTCTTTATCTTTTTAATCTCAGAAATAATTTCATTGACTTTGTGGATTTGGGTATTCTTAAATAGGAAGTAAGTATCATCTTGATTTGTATCAAAATAAACTATTAAATCCTCATAAATTAAATGATATATGTCGTCAAATTCAGCTTGTCTACTACCTTTTATGTATCTTTTATTATAGTGAGTCTCCTTAATCTCAGCAGAGAAATTATCTTCGAACCACACTCTGGCTTTTTTACAATCAATAGCAATTTCAGTTATACAATTTGGAATGGTGTTGAAATATGCCATAAAAAGATTATGTGGATTCAAATAGGAACCATTTGTATCAATAAACACATCGCTAAACCTATTTTTTGAAGTGCGATTTTTATAAATATGTGTCTTTGTATGAAGATATGACCTTCCCGTTTGATAAGTTGACATCATGCTTTGTTTTAATTTAATACAAAAGTAAGCGTCATGGACGCCAAAGAATGTCGCTATAAAAATAAGGTGTGCTTTAAATTTTGATTTCTGAAATTGCTAAATAAGATTGAATATTATAGGGATTGAATAAAATAATCATGCTCACAGTCCTTTCAATAATATGCGATCAAATTATTAATTAGTAAATTTGAAATGGCTTTATGTAAAAAATCTATTTATTACAAAAATGGCTTAATATACTGAAAACAGCTACTAGACCTATTTCGGTACATAAATTATATGCTACACTGGTGCAGATAGTCAATAGTGTGCAAAGTAAAAAAAACAAAAATGGAATCAAGATTATTAGCTTTTCATAATGATGCAAATCAAAAAGATATTCATTTAAAAAATTTAAAAATATGGACAGAAAAGAAACTGATTCCAAAGAGTCCTACTGAAATTGCTGAAAAACTTTTAAGCAATGTAAGAGTATTTGAACAATCTGATTGCTTAATTGAGAATTTTGAGTTGTATCCTGAAAAATTAGGACTTCCTTTGTGGTTAGCATTTTTAATTAGAACTATAAATCATCATAATTCAAAGGAATCTAGTGTTAATCAAGAACATTCTGAAGTTGCTTTTTACAAGAATTTTTTAATGTCTTGCAAAGTTGGAACGGATTATTCGAAATTATTATACAAATGGCAGATTTACTTGCTGACCGAAATCATTAATGATGTAGCTTATTATGATGAACATCTAATTCCAATAATTAATTTACATAAAAAAGCTCTTTCTGGCAAGGAAGTTAGGATTAAAGAGTGGAATGATCAAAAAGAACAATTAGAGAACGTTATGAATGAAAATAAAAATCATTCAGATGTAACATATCATTTAAGGAGAGCTGCATTTTTATCAATCAATGAAGTAATTGATATTGAGAATTCGTGGACTTCTTCGGTAGAAGCAATTGTAGATGCTAAAATGAAAGAAATAAATCCGACAGAAAAGCCAAAGGAATTAAGACAAACAATTTGGAAAGATATTATGGCTGAATTATTAAATTACTTGAAAAATTGGGACTGAAAACACTGCACACAATCGAGTACATGGCTTCGCCATCGTTAAATAATTTGCCCTGAGTTTCAGCATAGACTCCACTACTGTACATACAGGTCTCAGAAAGGTGGTATCAGTATTCTGCTCTTTATACAAAAATGAATTACAGGAAATTCTGATGTTGAGTCCTTCTACCCCCATATCCCTTCTATGGCTTGTTGTTTCATCTATTAAATGTAAATTTATACTCGCAATTAATAATATCAAACATACGAGCCTAAACATTAGCGGTCATGCATGGGCGACAGTGCAAACTTGAAACTGAATGGAAGGAATAAAGTATGAATTTATAGATTGGCATAATGACTGATGATACACGAAAACTATTAGACGATTTAGAAACTGAGCGGAAAGAGGTACTTGGACACTTTGACGAATGGCGTGAGATGTATCCTGATTTTAAAAGAATTTCTGACATCATGGAAAATTATAAAACCAATGAACTATTGGTTGAATATTGTAAACACTCACCACCACCATCCCTACAAAATAGAGCAATTGAAGTTTATAAGAAGTGTATCTCATTTAAAGAAAAGCTTACAAAAAAGATAATATCTCAATTGACTTATCACCCTGATAGAACTGAAGTACATCGTTCATATGCAAGGTATTGCATTGATAAAAACATTGTAAAGACCTTTTTAAATGAATATCAGATATGGAATCATAAAATTTGTTCCTTGTGGAATGAAATTTATAACTCAAAACAAGATTTTTTTCAAAATTCAGGATACGACAGGTTGGGTTGGAAATTTTATATTGAACATCCTAATCTATTAAAAATTAAAGCAGAGGAAACAGAGGAGCTATATCAAAAAATAATGTCGTTATTAATGCCAGGAAATGAATTATTGGATAGGCTCGATAATTTCATTACTAAAGAATACGAGATGAACGCCACAGAAATGTCATTGTATGAAAGGGAATTAGAGATATTACAAGTAGATGAAGGCGAGAGTGCTAATGATGAAGAATACTGCTATGTCTATACTTTAGAGTGTGAATTATTTGTTTTTTATGTTGGTATTGCTGCAAACCCTCAAGAAAGATTTGAGCAACATATTAGAGGTGCTTATAGTGATGAAGCTCATTTATTCAAATCCAAATTCATTCAAAAGTATCATAAGAAAGTAAAGCAAAAAATAGTTTTTGAAGGAATACGAAGAGAGTGCAAAAAGGTTGAAAAGAATTATATTTCCGAACACAGCCCTCTTGGAAATATGACTGAAGGTGGGGAAGGTTGATTAATAGAACGAGCGCACAATCGATTGGATGACTCCACCATCGTTAAGCGGAGGACACCTCTCACATCGTTTTACATACAGGTCTCTAGTGCTGGGCGGTTCGTTAAGTATCAGTTGATCTTTACAAAAACGAATTCAAGGAAATTCAGACGGTGACCCAATCACCCCCATATCGGTTTGTTGTTAAATCTTTTTAATGTAAATTTATATTTTTAATACTAATTGAAATCAAACATACGAGCCACAACCTTACCAGCAAGTGAAAGATGAAATACAGTGTGGAAATATATAATAACAGTCCTGACAACAAAGCCAGATTTGTATTAGGAACTAAAGGACTGAATCCTTTATTTGTATTAGGACTGAATCCTAGTACAGCAGATGAGAATAAGCCAGATATGACTATATCCAAAACCATGACATTTGCTAAAAATGCTGGTTTTGATAGTTTTGTAATGCTTAATCTTTATGCACAAAGGACTCCTGTTCCAGAAAATGTGGATAAAACATTAAATAAATTACTGCATCAGGAAAATATTGAAAAGATTGGTGAATTATTAAGTAACTATAAGAAATGCTCAATTCTATCTGCATGGGGTGAAACCATTAATATTAGACCTTTTTTCTCAAAATGCCTCAAGGACATTAATGATTCAATTAATCATTTAGATATTGAATGGTTGAAAATTGGCTCATTGACTCAAAGTGGACATCCCAGACATCCCTCAAGAGCTGCTTATAAATACGGACTTACAAAATTTGATTTGAAATATTATTTAAAAGAACAACTCAATGAGCCAATATATACAACAGGAATTTGATTTTATATGTAGAACAAGAGGAATCATATTTAAAAAAAATATTTCATGGAGTGAATTATATGGATTTGTTGAGGAAAATGAAGAAGTGGAGAAAAATCTTATTAGTAAGATCACACAACTTTAAAAGAATATAATTTAAGTAATTAACTTGTCGCAACCCTAACACACTCAGCCCTCAAATCAGCTATTTCCTTCAAAGCAAAAGGATTTTTTGACAAGTTCAAAAGAGGTAAGTATTTAGATATTAATTGTGATTCCATTAAACTAAAATTCCCATCATATTCAACCCAATTAACCAGTAGGTTTCTATTTATCCATTCAATAATCTTTTGTTCGTCACCAGTTGGATATTCCGGACTAAGCTGACCCCCTAATACACGGTGTAATTTTATGGATTTTCATACATTTTTTGCGTGACAGTCCGGCACATGTTGACCC
>JABINZ010000218.1 GCA_018698135.1 Bacteroidota bacterium | reverse complement strand
TATCCAGATTTATACGACTATTTATTCATTGGTTATGCAACCTATTTGTGGACTGCTACATTGAATGGTAATGCTGCCTGGGCACGAAGTATGGGCGGAGGCTCTGGAACAATTAGTAGAGTGAATTGGGGAAGACAATACGGCTTTTCAGTTCGTTGTGTCAGGGATGTGGATTAGGACCAAATATATTTATTAATGAAATTAAAGGAGATAAAAATGAAAAAACTACTGATAGCATTATTTTGTATTTCACTAATTATTGCAGGTAGTAGCGATGTGAAGGTGTATAAACTTCATAAAAACTATTCCATGCTTTTTGATGAGGATGCAATTCTTGTTCCTGCACAAGCTAAAATAATGTTTAAAAGTCCGGACAAGGTAGAGGGAGCAACTACGCTTAAAAAGCTATATAAAGATGGATGGAATCTTGATAAAGTCATCACAGCTGATAGGGGTATGGATGAAGTATATTTTTTAATGACTAAAAAATTAGTTGAGACTACTCAGAATAATGACGATTAATTACAATTATTAGGATTTAGTATTAAAAAGAAATTCTTTTCAAGGAATACAAATATTATTAAATCTATTAACTGCATTCAATGCGGTGGGAAAATGGAAAAGAGCAAGCAGGTTGACAAAAATATTGGGCTTCAGATTGTTGGTGTGCTCGTATTTATTATTGCATTTGGTTTACTCTTCTTGTTTCCATTTGGAACTATTTTTGGAATCATTTTAATGATCGCTTCAGGCAGATTAGGCTATAAAAAGTTAAAGGGATGGAAATGCGCCTCTTGTGGATATTTTTTTGAGGCTAAATATTAATGCGAATTATCTTTTTATTTATCTTAATATTTTTAACAGCGGCTTGTGAAGGTAGAATCGAGGTAGAATATGACGATGAAATTATTTCAAATTATGAAATTGGGAATAAGAAATTGGTCAACATATTTGAAGTAAATTGCAAAGCACATTAAGATTTTTGCAATCAATTTGTTTCAGGGAATTGGCAGAAAATATATAATCGAATGTCAAGTGAACTATTAAAAAAAAGAATTTATCCATCAGTGTTTGATATTATTGGATTGAAATATATGCTAAGATCTAAATGTTCTTGGTGTCAAAGTGGGCATGACGCAAGATCTAAATATGAAATAACTCATTCTAATTATCCAAATCAAGTATTCTATTCAATGGAATGCTATAATAATTATGATATTTATTATAATTCTAATCCAAAGGAAAATCACCAAATTAATAGAAAATCATCATTATTTGGAGTAAGCCATAACAGACTTATTAGTGGGGAAAATAAATCTGAAAACCATCTTGATGATAATCTAAATCTTCCAGATATCGAAGTAATTAATCAATATCCTAAAGATTTTATTATAAATTCTTTAATTGGTCAAGAGTTTGTTATTGATGGAATAAATTGTACAATGGAGCACGGATCAGGATCTGCCCAGACTATATGGGTAATAAAAAATGGGTTCTGGGGAGAGCATGTTATTCAAGCACAAAAATTATACAAAAAGGATTTAATCAATCTCTATATACAGGTATATGGGTAGACTAATATATCTTTTTTCTTTCGGCTTGTTATTGTATAAGTAACATTGTTTGTTGGATCTTGAAAAGTAGGTCTTAAGAGTAAAGTAATATAAAAGTAATTCATCTTAACACAATCGTCAAGAATTGGATAGATTACTTGAGAAGGCTTTCTGTGGTGCAAGTATTTCACTAAATTTAAATAATGATATTTCGGAATTATTACTTAAATCAATTTTGTAGCTTACTTTGCTGGTTTCAAAATTAAATCATAAGGATAAATAAATGGCGGTTCAAGAAATATGTCCCAAGTGTAATGTAGAGGTAAAATCTGGCTGGATTGCAAGTGAAAAATTTATCAGCAATGAGAAAACGATAATAATTAATGAATTTAATGACGAAACTTACGATACTTATTGCAACAAATGTGGTGATAGTCTCTATGAGCCTGCGAGATTAAAATTAATTTCTGAAAGAAAAGAACTATTTACTCATCTGGAAAGTTTGATATCAAATGTCCCCGTTGTCTCAATTCATTCTCCTATGAACTGGGACTATGAAATTTTGGAATTAGTTACATCACAAAGTACAACAGGAACTGGTTTTATATCTGAATTTACTTCTTCATTTGCAGATATATTTGGTACGCAATCTGGACAATACAATAAAAAACTAAAATCTGGTGAAACAAGATGTATAACTCAACTTAGAAAACAGGCTTTAGATTTAGGAGCAAATGCTATAATTGCTACAGATATTGACTACGCTGAAGTTGGTGGATTGAAGGGAATGCTAATGGTGTGTATGTCAGGGACTGCGATAAAATTAAAAAATGTTGAAATTCTTGGAGTTGAAAAATCGGAGCAGATGAATGAACTAATATCTCTTAATAAAAGATTATTACATCTTACAAAGTATACAATAAATGAATTTTAATTGTATGCTTTTAAAATGATATGTAATCAATTACCAACCAAGACCAATTGAAAACTGGAGAGGGTTTAAGTCAAAATCTAATATGAAATAATTGAAATAGTTTGTTGACGAGCTGGGGATGATCATTCCCCCATTTAAGTTGATACTATTCCCTTTATCATCACCATTCACCCAATACTCTCCATCTTTGCCTAAAATATGGTACTCGTCGTAATATTGAAAATACTCATTTATTATTACCCAACCTAATCCGCCATAGACAATTAAATTATTTTTTAATTTTTTTGTTAAACCAGCATTTAACAAAGTATACTCAATTTTATCACCTTTTTTAGAATCTCCAAGAGTTTCACTCCATTTTGAGGAATGATCATAAAATTCATCTCTCATATCAATTGGAGAAAAACTCATTTTGCCATTAAAATACCAACCATCATCTACCTTAGGAAAAAAACTCAATCCTAATAACGCATTAGGAATTGATACTGTTCCACTGCCACCATAATTATTTACATCAAACTTTGGATAAATTGGAGTGATTAATAAGCAAAATAAGAGTAGGGCTAATTTCATTTTCTCTTCTCCTTCAGAAATTGGTTTAATCATATGAAAATCGTATTGTTAATTCAGTAATAAAAAGCATCAAGAGTTATATAGGAGCTATATTGTAATTTATTACACGCTTTTTATAATCAATTAGGATATAAATATACAATTACATATTATAATGAAAGCATAGCTATTAGAAATATTTGGGTAATCGTATGGAAATTCACCAATAAATACAATGAACATATTTTTGACTAAAAGCATATCGAGTTCTCTGCCCGTTGTGTGATGGACTAGATTTATCAAGCAAATACTGATATAATGAAAAATAGGAGATATTGATAATGTCACTAATACCGTGCCCTGATTGTGGAAAACAAATTTCCGATCAAGCTTCTACATGTATTGAATGCGGAAGACCATTAGAAAGTAAACCACCAAATAAAGATACATCTGACAGCTCAGAACCTGTCAAAAAGGGCCGTCAGCGTTCAAAACTAAGGAACGATTTAGGTAATGCTTTTGCCCTTGTTGGTATAATTGTTTCAATTATTGCAGGCATATATTTTGGAAGTTTTCCTGTTGGTATTGTATCTGCATTTGCAACGGTTGGAGTGGGTATATGGATTGCTTACGGTTCCTGATTGGGAAAACAACTGCTGAATATGGTGATGTTAGTGTGTGTAATGATGATTAAACTAAATTCTAACTCTGGAAGGATATAAGTATGGGCATGGAAGATTCTAGTTCATTCCTAATAGCTGTCGCATTAATATCGGGATTATTTTTACTATTAAGAGAATTTTGGTGTTGGTTTTGGAAAATCAATGAAAGGAAGGATATTTTGAACAAGATTCTCATCCAACTTCAAAAACAAAATTCAACAAAATCCACAAATTTTCAAACAACTAATACTCATCACTTCTCAAATGATAAAGAAAGAACTCATGCTGAAAATGTAATACTTGCAAATAAAATTGCTAAAGAAAAAGATGCACAAGAAAATCCCAATAATTTTTAATCAGTCAGGTATTAGAACAAATTGCTGCATAAGACAAAAAAGACTAAGTCCAATGCTGTATTGGGTACTGAAAACAGATTTTGAGATTACAATGAAAATAAAAATATTACTACTAATTCTATTAAGTATTGGCTTTACATCGGCTCAGCCCAGTGGACTCGAAGTTTCACCTGGGACAGGGATGTATTTTCTTGTTGAGAATATGCCAGATGAAGCAATAGAAATTGGATTGACACGAGAGTTAATTGAAATTAAAATAGAAAAGTTGTTGCGAAAAAATAGAATACAAATTAGTAGTTCGAATAATGTGAATTTTAACAAAATATATTTATACATAAATATTAACATGATTGGAAATTCATTTAAAATTGATATAGATTTTAAACGTCAAGTCGATTACTATGTCGATGAAGAGATATATAGTGTATTTGCAGTTACATATTCCGTTGGTGGGAGTGGAACTCATTCGGGGAATAAATCTTTTATAGTTGAAACTTTAGAAGAATATCTTGGGATTTTTATTTTAGAATATATTAGAGTGAATGAAATCTCTAGTCATAAGGTGAATACTCCTAAAAAACCTGTGACAATAGATGACTATATGTACATAGGAATTGGAGGAGGGCATTGGATTAGTAAAAAGTCTGTTAATGGTATTATGATCACACTTGAAGATGGATCATTATGGGAAGTTCATTCTATTGATAAAATTTATACAATGTTATGGCTACCAGTCAGTAACATAACAGTTTTAGAAAGCAAGTCACCTATTGGTGAATATCGATATGAATTATACAATATTGATGATGGTGAAAAAGCATTAGTAAAATATTTGGGGAATCAAAATTGACCTAATATGCAGACGATTATCTTATTAAAGAAATCATGCATTTCAAATTCAAATAAAAATACACAATTGAACATTAAAGAATTTTACCAAAAGCTGAGGGTAATTGCTTAGGATAGACGAAACGCCATATAGTGACACATACCGATATTACTTAATGTTATATACGAGTATATTAAGAATGAGTAACAATACAGTTATCATTTCAGAAATGGCTCTTTATCAAGGAAAAAGAGTTCAAATTTAAATCTCAGAGAGGAGTCAGTTATGGGATTTTTTGATGCTATATTATACGATTATGCGAATGTTATAAATTGTATACATTGTAAGAATAAAATATCCTTTAAAAGACGTTCTGATATTGCCGGTTCAGCAGATTTAGACGGGAAAAAATGTAGTCATTGTGGAAGATTTTGGGTGATTCATACATATTCTGATTGTGGATGCGAAAATTGTACTGATATAAGATATCCTAATAAAAGGTTTTATAACAAGTTGTGTGAAAGATTTCCATTCCCATATCCAAAGGGAGTGTCGAGGATACCGCAACACTTACATTTTAGTAATACTAGCGGTTTTAATTCTAATAAAGATATGGTAGAAAATTTTATACAAAATTTTCCAAATCCATTATCTTTGCTCACATCATATGATATAAACGGAAGGTATTGGGGATATTATTATGGTACAGATTATTCATCCAATCTAAATCCTCATAGAATTTTAAATCAATTAATGGATTTAGGATGCCCGGAGGTAATTGATGAAAAGGGAATCGTGATTAGAGGGATAGGTGACAACGTAATAAAAGATTTTATTCAATCAGAAGGATTAGATGAGCATCAAATCGTTTTCGAGTACATTTGTAAAGTAAAAAATTATATTTAACAATTATTAAATATAATTATTGGAGGGATAGTATATGTTAGAAGGTGGAATAAAATCTAAAATGGCGGCAATCCAACCCGAATGGGAAAAATTAATTCTAAAGGCAAATTTTGAAGCAGATTGTTTTTTTCTGCAATTCCACCCTTATTTAGATGCAAAAAAAAACGATAGGAAACATTGGCTGCAAATTAGATTTTTTGGTAAGCCAAAAGATCTATTGCCTGGTTCAAGTGTTGATAAAATATCACAGATGGATTGGGAAGTTATAGGTTGTGCAGAATCTCCAATTGGGACTAGATATGTATTAAATTTCCTTGATCCTCTTATTTTATTAAAAGGAGCAACAAAAAAGGAAAGAGATTTGAAAGTAACAGTATCTCAAGATTTTATTCATACAATTATTGCTAATTTATTTGATGTTGATGATCCTAAAATAATAAATTTGTTGAATGATTGTATTGGGTTTGAAAGTTTGAATTTTAATTAAATATAAGAAACTAACTCACTATAAATATTTAAACTATCAGAAAATAATTATTATCTAATCTATATAGTTCAAATAGATCAAACATTTGAAAACGGTTTCATATGGTTAAAAATGAATATTTTCAAACAAATACTTTAATACTTTATTGGAATATGGAGATTGTACCGATTTGGGGAATAATGTATTATAATTGCATTGTTGTACCGGTTTGATCTATCTGAGGACAGCCGCAACCTTTCATGATTCCTGCATTTCATCAAAGGATAATAGATTGAAGGGTGTCAAAAATGCCAAAACCTAAAGTAAATCATAGAAATTTAGGTGGGAAACCTCTCCCAGATTTTGCCTGTGACCCAGAACAGTATATTTATCAAGAACTTGATCCATTCGTACAAGTAAGTCAAAGAGGATTACATAACCACCCAACAATTCTGACCCGCTATATTGAAACCACTCGTGATGCTGATAATATAATACAATGGATGAATAAATGTAGTTTATCCGGAAATTATTCTACGTGGCGTAAAATTATCAATCATTCATTTATTGCAATACTTGAAATGAATTTGGATCGACAAAAAGAACTTTATCAGAAATATAGAGAAAGTCAGCAAGTTGAACTTGAAAGAGCAATTAGACGGTTAGAAAAGGTGAAAGAAGTAATTCTAAAAACTATTACAACTATTGATGAAAATATGGTCGGTTGTATTTCAGGAGTCTATGAGGATATTAAAAAGAATAGTAAAATTTATCTAGATTATATCGATGGAAAATTATCAGAATATCAAAAAATGAAGAATCAGATCTACAGTGAAAATTCAAGTAAGTATGCCTTTGTTAAGCCTTTCATAGATAATTTAAAAATTGCCCTTAATGATGTAGGTATTTCAAAAAATGCCACACAAATTAATATCGTGTATGAGTTATTCAAAGTGTTCGAATTTGGAGATTTTGATTATAAAGTAGGAAATCCAAATTTTATAATAAAACAAAAGGGAAGAATTAGAACGAACTTTTTTAAAAATTAACTGATTAAACAATTTCAATTTGGTAGTTTTTCCTTCCGATTTTTAGTTAAAATGGGGCAGTAATAATACCATATTACTGCTATATTCTTATATTCCTTCCCATACTTTAATGGACAACTGAATTAATTTACTTATAGTAAAATTATAAGGATTTACTATGAATAAAATCAGTTTGACTTTAAAAGAATTGGTAGAAAAAACCGGTTGTCAACCATACATTATAAAATACTTACATTCCTGCAGGAGATTGCCCATAATCAAGGAATCCTCAGGAGCTGGTTACCCAGTACTGTATTCATTTGAAGCCATAGAGATTATTAAAGCCCACGTCTCCAAACAGTACACAGAATCCTCAAACTAATCAATTAGCCAATCACTTGAAAAACTATCAAGATTTACCAGGTTTATAATGTTGGGAAATTTCTTTCAGAAATCACGAAAAATAATGTTCTTTGGACACATTGATATAAAAGCTGTTTTCAAATTGAAAATACTCATATTAAATAATCGTATTCGGCTCTTACAACTCGAGATTAATAATATGCCAGCAACACCTTCAAAGGAAACTGGTTCGAAAATAAAGAATCTTCAAAAAAAGATTGATGAATTGATAGAAAAACGGGACTCTTATGGTTTCACACACAGAAATTGAAAATCTATTCATCACAAACATCAAAAATCTTACAAGTCGTGGGGATCAACGGACCGGCCTATGTCCTTTTCATGAAGATCATAACTCATCATTTTCTGTCAATATCTCAAAAGGACTATGGATATGTTTTACTTGTGGTCTTTCTGGAGATTCTTTTGAGTTTGCAAAAAGGGTTCAAATCGATCCAGTACCATATTCAAAAAACGGTCATACAGGCTCTAAAATGAATTACTCAACTCAATGGACAGAATCCAGAGAAAATGGGCATAATGCCGTTGCACAACCGATTGAATTGGATGATGTGAACAAAAAACTGGCGTTTGATTGTCATAAATATTTAATTGAAAATTATTCTGAATTGGACCCACCTTCTTCTTGGTCTATTGAAGTGGTAAAGAAACTATTTGTAGGATACTGTGCTAAAAGAAAACGATTCACATTTCCACATTTAAACGAAGCCGGTAAAATAATCAATTTGAAATTTCATAAATCTGTATCAGGCGAAACACCATATTCAATTGAAGGGTATGGAAAGTGTCGCCTTTACCCATTAAACTTATTTAAAAACCACAATTCTGATGAGATTCTGATTTTCTGCGAAGGAGAGAAGGATTGTGTTTCTTTAATCTCTCAAGGTTATAACGCAGTAACAAGTTCTACTGGTGCAGGATCAATCCCAAAAGACCTATCACCCCTTTTGAAATTCAAGCATATCAAGATATTACTGGACAATGACGAGGCTGGCAAAAATGGATCGATTAAACTTTTTAACAGATTGATACAGCAATTCCCAATAATGAAAGTTGAGGTTGTGTCCTGGCCTGATCGGTTCCCAAATAAATTCGATATTACAGACTTTTTCACAAATAAGGACCTGGTGAATTTTGAAGATATATTATCAGATGTTAGGGATTTTCAATCTCCCGTAGATGATCATAAAACTAATTCCAGGACCTCCCTTCAAATTATTGATAAACGCATGGATTTTTGGGGGATTATAATGGATAGTCGTGAAAAACCTATTGAAATGATAGAAGGTATTCTCCCAGTGGAATCCATTATGGGGATAGTTAGCAATCCAGGAGTTGGAAAGACAATACTTGCAATGAATCTTGCAATTCATCTTAGTGCTGGAAAACCCTGGTTTGGTCATGATATTGTAAAGCCAAGAAGAGTTCTTTATTTATTGGCTGAAGGTGGATTTTGGAGTTTGAAAAGCAGACTTAGAATGATGAGTGAATACGAGATATTACCACCAAAAGAATCCTTTTTCCCTATTCCTGTAAGACCTTATGATCTTCTGAATGATGACGATTTATTACTTTTTTCATCCTTAATAAATGAATGTGACCCGGATGTAATTGTATTGGACACTTTTATAAAATGTCATACAGCTGATGAAAATGATAATGGAGCTATGCAACGGGTTTTGGATATTGTTCGATCTACTATCACTGGTAATGGAAGGTCAGCAATTATATGTCACCATTTATCAAAATCAGGACAGTCCAGAGGTGCAACATCAATAGAGGGGGAATTGGATACTTTGATCAAATTGGAATCTGTTATAAAACAAAACCACAGCATTAAAGTGAAATTTGACAAAATTCGCCATGGTGAGAATATCAGATCAATGAATTTATTATTAAATCCGGAAACACTCATCTTTGAAAGTACAGATGAACCAGTTTCAGATAGATATAAAATCTTTATGGACTACTTTGAAGATGGAAAGGGGCATAAAAAAAAGGACATTGTAAAACAACTCCAAATTGATATTGTAAAAGGAGAGTCAACCTGCTATGATCTTTTTAAAACTTTTGAAGAATATATTTATGAGGAAAATGGAGTTTGGTACAAAAAGTAAGGAAAATATATGTCAATAATTTTCCAATTCCAATCTTTCCAATTTGGAAACTGGAAATTTTGTCGACGG
>JABINZ010000217.1 GCA_018698135.1 Bacteroidota bacterium | reverse complement strand
TAAATCGCAAATACTGTCTGCCAATGATAGGGCTTTTTGTAATTTCATACTACAAATATACAATCTATCGCGCTGATTAACAGGTTCTTGGATTCGTTTTTTGCTCGTGTTTATCCACATTTACCATGCAACGGTCTTGAAATATGTGTTTTTCATTTATGATATTGAAAATTAGTCATTTCTTCAAAAAATCAAATTTCTGATATTCCATTAAATAATTAACTATATTGTTTCAATACTAATATGGAAGATTGCATCACCCTTATTTACGATAGGTGCAGTGTTTACACTAAATATATAGCAATCGAAAGGTGCATACACTTTCTTTTCGAAATCACCATAGGGGTCCGTAATTTTAGCAAGTAGTGTTTTCGCGCTAACCCATGTCCCGTTTTCTATTAGTAATTGAAACATTCCTGAAAAAGGAGCGCGTAACCATTTCGATTTTTCGATTAATACAGGCGTGTTCTTTTTACTAATTTCTCCGTCATGCATGCCTAAATATTTCATCACATTTAAGGCCCCTTCAACACCACAATCGATTACCTTGTCATCTAAATCTGATGATTTCCCACCTTCATATAACAAAATAGTTTTACCAAGCTTATTTATAGTATCCCGTACTGATTTAGCAATATAATTCGAATTCAAAATGAAAGGTGAGCCGAATACTTTTGCAAGATCAAACGATTTTTCTTGATTGAAAACACATCTTACATTTGGATAATTCCATCTTTCAGAACCTCCGGTATGAAAGTCAATAACATAATCAACCAATGGAGCAATTTCTTTGGTAAACTGATAGGCAAACTGACTGGCAAGAGAACCATTTATTGATCCAGGAAACATTCTGTTTAAATCTCTACCATCTGGAAATTTACGTTCCTGGTTTAAGTATCCAAAAACATTGAAAACAGGAATGCATATGATTGTCCCACATTTGGGTTTGTTGAGTTTTTTACGAATAATATCCCTGACTATAGCAACTCCATTTATTTCATCACCATGAACGCCACCCATTAAAAGGAGGGTTGGTCCATCAAGTTTTGCTCGTTCTACAATAATTGTAATTTTCATACTGTTTCTAGTATGAAGTTTTGCTACTTCCAACTCTAAAAAGGTTCGTTCGCCTTTCTTAATTTCCTTGCCAAGAATTTCAAATTTACTATTCGACATTTCTTTCAATATATCTAATAATTTCTCTTGCAATGTCTTTCTTTGTTGCTTTCTCAATGCCTTCCAAACCGGGAGATGAGTTTACTTCTAATACCATTGGACCTTTTGAAGACTGTAACATATCAACACCTGCAATGCCAAGCCCCATGGCTTTGGCAGCTTTAAGAGCTGTTGTATCTTCTTCGTCAGTTAGTTCTATGAGTGAAGCAGTTCCTCCCCTATGCAAATTAGATCTGAATTCACCCTCTTTTCCCTGTCGTTTCATTGCACCAACAACTACACCGTCTACAATGAATACACGTATATCAGCACCTCCTGATTCTTTGATAAATTGTTGTGCAATTACCCTAGCCTTTAAACCATTAAAAGCTTCAATAACTGAGTTAGCTGCGTTATGTGTTTCTGCTAATACAACTCCTAATCCTTGTGTTCCTTCCAATAGCTTTAATACCAATGGTGCTCCGCCAACTGATTCTATCACATGATCAACATCTTTGGCATAATTTGTAAAAACTGTTTTAGGTAAACCAACTCCTGCTCTAGCTAATACTTGTAAGCTTCTTAATTTATCTCGGGATCTGACAAGCGCTTGTGATTCAACTGCTGTAAAAACTTTCATCATTTCAAACTGGCGCACTACTGCTGTTCCATAAAATGTCACTGAAGCTCCAATTCGAGGTATTACAGCATCGATATCATTCAAATACTCACCCTTATAATATATCTTAGGATTTTTCCTTTCAAGTTCAATAGTACATTTCAAATGATCTACAATTATTGCCTCATGCCCTTTTGCAACAGCGGCTTCAATAAGTCTTTTTGTGGAGTATAAATTTGCATTTCTTGATAATACTGCTATTTTCATTTATTTTTATTTTTTCGTTTTTGTTGCTTCAATTTATATGATAAATTGTATTGATCTGTATCAACAATAAACCTGTTATTCAATAATGTTCTTCCAATTAAAATTGGGTTTTTCATATCGCTTCTTTCGCTGAGAGATAGTTCAATTGGATATTCGTTTTCAAATATTTTAATAATCGTTTTGATAACGAAGCGCTCTTCCGTAATACCAAAAGAGTTTTTAATATTTTTCTTCGTAAAATTCTTAGTTTTAAGTTTTTCGTCTCGATACTTTGGATGTGATGGGTCTAATAGTTGAAACTCAATATATTTTTCACCATCAATAATAATTTCTTTTATATCGTGACTGTGGATGGTTGAAGTAAAGGCTCCTGTGTCAATCTTGCAACTTATGTTGGTCAGTTTAAGCTCTGGAAAATCTGCTTTGTCTTTTCTCCCTATTGTTAATTTCATCTACTTTTTAGCAAATTATTAATAGCCTGTAAGTCTATTTGGGCTTGATCTCTTGATTGTTTCAATATACACATTTTAATTGGAATTGATCTGTAAATTCAGGAAAAATCTATTAGTTTATTTCTATTGTTTTTGATGAGTTGACAAAAAGAACATTTGCCAGTTTATCATAACCATGAAAAATTTTACTACCCTCGTTTTTAATGGATTCTTTTCTGAAACCTATAAGGGTTAAACCTGCTTCTGCTGACTTTTCATTAATCATTGATTTGATTGGTGTATTATGTTCTTCTTCTATTATTTGAAAACTTTGTATAGTAATTGGCAATCTGCCTTTATGAACTAATTTTTTTATTAGCTGAGTGGTCTCATCGATTTTTTCTGGTTTGCAAATTTCAAAAATTTTGATATTGGATTGTTTGTAACTAATCAGGGACAAACATAGCAAGTAATTTTATTCAATTTCTGAGTTTTCCACAATATAGATGACAGGTACACGCTTAGGCAATTAATAGTTGCAATCGAATTGATTTGGAATATTTTAAGAAATGGGAATAAC
>JABINZ010000216.1 GCA_018698135.1 Bacteroidota bacterium | reverse complement strand
TTTTGGCTAATTCCGTTTTCGTTAGGAATCATCTTTTTCATAACCTGAGTGAAATTAGTTTCACCATTTGACTTCACATTTTGAAAAGTTTCATTTTCAAGAATGGCAATATGAACTTTCAGATTATTGCTGTTGATATTTGTTAATGGATTCAAAGTTACATCTACTTCAACTGTTTGCCAGTTAATGGTGTGTGTAGCTGTAATTTCAAGGAAAGAAGGAACATTATAAGCATCATCCAATAGTTGTGCGGTAAATGAACTTGCATTGCCATCCCAACCACCATCTACTTCCATTCTTGGAATAGAGTTGATACCGTAAAAACCTCTTCTGTTTATGGCTTCAGTTGTGGCATATGGATCTCCAGTTCCGGGGAAGTTTTGCTGAAATTTAACCACAGTTGATTTGTTTGGATTAGCATCTAAAATAGCGTGTAAATTTTCATTACCTGGTCTACAAGGTGCACATGTAGAGCTGGTATATACTTCAAGCAATGCTAAGCGCTGAACCATTTTATCAACAACTTGTACATTTTTCGTATACTCATCATTGGCTGTATTTTCATCTACATTTCCATTCAAATTTGAAGCCCATACTTTAACAGCATAATTGCCATCTGTTGCAGGATTCCAATTTGTTGGATGTGTAAAGTTATAAGCTGTATTTGGAGCAATGCTTAATCCTGTTAAAGGAGCAGTTACTGCAGCACCACCATCAATACTATAATTAATATCGAGCGTGGTAATGGTTTGCTTTCCATAATTTTTTAAGGATCCCTTAATACTATAAGGTGCATTTGTTAAGGAAAGGTAATTCGGTAAATCAATAGTTGTAGCTGTCAGGTCATAATCAGGCTGAACTCCTGGGAAAAATTCCCAATATGTATTGTCACTCTGGTCAGCTGAATTAACAGAACCTGATGTAACATTTGGGGAACCACTTACTTCCAAAGCACTTGTAGAAGTATATTGTGCGCCAAGGGTTAATGATGGGTTACAACCAGCAGATGTGTTTGAGCGTTGGTCAATGAGATAGAATTTATTGCTTGTTTCTTCAAGAACAAAACTCCAGTATGTCCAATAAGAAGCAGTACCTCCATTATAATTGTAGGAAGCAAAAAACACCCAATACTGGCGATTTGGAGCAGTTCCAAATGTTTTAACAACAATATTGTCATTTGCGCCAGATCCTTCTAATCCCCACATACAAATTGAATTGTCAGGAATATCGGCTGAAGGCAAGTTGGCATTAGCACCCGGAGGAACAACTGTTGCAGTTGTTGTAAATGTCAGAATACCAGATGTTGATACTTTACATTCAGTATAGTCTGTTCCATTAAAATTAAAGGTAAAAGGAAGAGTTTGTGTTGAAGTCCATGCTGGGCTGGCAGCAGATCCACCATGAATAGCAGTCCAAGAGGCATCTAATCCGCCACCAACTGGGTATTCCATATCTGCATTTAATCCTCCCGGATTCTGCATTGGGTTATCAATTTGCAAATAATAATATTGAGCAAAGACTCCAAAGCTTAGAATCAATCCCAAAACCAATAAACTTAACTTTTTCATAATGTGATTTTTTGATTTAATAATATAATTATCCTAAAAAATAGGTTCCAAATATAATCAAAATTTAGTATTCATAACTATTTCAGCAAGATTTTGCCAAATAACAAATATGGAATGAATTTTCAAGAATAATTCTGGAAATCATCTTGCTAATGAGGAATCTCAAATGAATTTATGACTGACTACATAATTAATTTTATATATTTGCTATGAACAAAAAAATCAAACATATGAAAAAAGCATTTATAGCCTTATTTGCACTTTTGGTAGGAACCGGAGTATTATTGGTTTCATGTGATAAGGAAGACAATCCGGATCCAAATGATCCAAAAAACGAGACAGTTTATGTAAGTAAAGTTATTGAAAACAAAAAAGTTGTTATTGAAGAGTTTACAGGTGTGAAATGTGGTTATTGTCCTGATGGTCATGTTAGAGCACATGATATTCTATTAGCTAATCCTGGAAATGCTTTTGTGATAGCATATCATCCTCAATCAGGTGGATATAACACACCTTATGCTGGCGATCAAGACCTTAGAAGAACATGGCCAGATCAATTATGGGCAATGACTTTTGCAGGTAAAAATGCTATGCCTGGTGCTTTTGTACAGAGAAGATTATATGGTGGTATTCGCTGGCAAAGTCGCTCCAATTGGGCCACTTATGCTGATGGTATCATGGCAGAAGTATCTCCATTGAATGTTGGCTTTACATCCAGTTATGATGAAACAACTAAAACACTTACAGTTGAAGCTCAGGTGTATTATACTACTGATGTGACTACTGGAAATACATTATATTGTGTATTACTCGAAGATGGAATTGTAACTCAACAGTCTGGCAACCCAAATCCACCAGATTATGTGCATGCCCGCACTTTCCGTGAAGGCTTGTCAGATGTTTTGGGAGATCCCATTACTGAAGCAACTGCTGTAGGAGCCATGATTAAGAAAACATGGACATTCGACAATTCAAGCAGAAATTACAATATGAATAATTGCCAAGTTGTTGTTTTTGTAAGAGACGAAGCAACTAATGAAGTAATTAGTGGTAATCAGGCAAAAGTGAATTTGTCTACACCATTATAAACTACATTGAAATAAAATAAAAACCCCGATGCTGTTCATTCAGTATCGGGGTTTTTATTTTATAGGTTCTTATTTATTCAATACCACTAAAGTATTTCATAAACTGAACACGCTCATAGGCGGCAGGATCGTTAATTACCGATTGGCTCATTTTTCCTCTAAACTCATTTAGGGATTTGTGTCCGTTGTCTTCCATCCATTTAATTAAGCCATTTTTAATTTGCACTAAATGGCTATTGCCATTTTTATATAAGGCTGAAACTACTTGCACTGCGTTTGCGCCTGCCAGTATTTGTTTGACAACTCCTTCGCCATCGTGAACCCCTGTTGATGCAGCTAAATCACAACGTACACGATCGTACATAATGCCTATCCAACGCAAGGAAGTAGTTAGTTCGGCAGGATTGCTTAAAAGGTTTGCTGCTACTACTTTCTTGGTTTTTAAATCGAAATCAGGACTAAAAAAACGATTGAACAAAGTGAGGCCCTTAATTCCTGTAAATGATAATTTCTGTATCATTTGAGCCAAATTGGTGAAATAATAACTGATTTTTAATGATAAGGGTAATGTGCAATATTTTTGTACTTCTTCTACTATTTTGAAATATACTGTTTCATTTTCATCAGTTCCCCGTGCAAAATCGGAAGGAAGTATAAAAACGTTAAGTTCCAATGCATCGGCACCAGCTTTTTCTATTTTGGAAGCAAATTCAGGCCAACCATCAGCACTAACACAATTGATGCTGGCAATAACAGGAATATCAACTTCTTTCTTGCAATCTTCAATGAGCTGAAGATATTTATCTAAATTATGATCTTTCGTATAATTAGAGATATAATCCTGTGCTTCGGCATACAAGTTATCACTACCAACATTTTGAATATTTTGCTCAGATTCCATCCGAATCTGTTCTTCGAAAAGTGATTTTAATACAACAGCACCAGCACCATTATCAGCATGCTCCTTCACTGCAATTACTGAATTTGTTAATCCTGAACTGCCCACGATAATTGGACTTTTTAAATCGAAACCTAAATATTTTGTGCTTAAATCGGTCATATCAAAAAATTATTATTGGCTAATGAATTAAACGTAAGTTTGGTTTATGCTCAAAGATATCACTATTAATTTGATCAGATTTAATCAAACTGGCGAAACATGATTAATAGTATTCGTCTTCTTCGAATGCTTCTTTTCCTGCTGTGCAAAGCGGGCATTTCCAATCATCTTTAATATCATCGAAGTCGGTTCCGGCTTCAACACCATGTTCAGTATCTCCTACTGCTGGATCATAAATATAGCCGCAAACCTGACACTTGAATTTAATTTTCATAATGGCCATTAATTATCCCCTTCCAACCATTCGGCATAGGAAGTAGGTGTTTCATAAAGTCGAACACAGCACAAAGAAATTTGTGCAGGAAGCTTATCTTTAATTAGTCGGGCAAACTCGGCTACCATGTTTTCACAAGTTGGTTGATAAGGTGTGAAAATAACGCGTCCAGTAGCAATTTTCATGGCCTCTTTTACTGCCTCAGTACTGTCCTCATTTACTACTAGAGTATGGTCGTATTTGTTTACGATATCCTCGTATACAATGCTTTTTAAATCGCCAAAATCCATGACCATCCCATTCTTAGGACTTTTGTCATCATTAATAGGAGAGCCGGATACAGTGACCATGAGACGATAGGAATGTCCATGGATGTTTTTACACAAACCATCATAGTCTTTCAATATATGTGAAGTCTCGAACCTGAATTCTTTTGTTATTCTTATTGTTGTCATATGCTTAATATTACCGCAAAATTACAATTCCGAAATCAATTTATTAAAATGATTGTGATAGATTCTTGATAAGATGATTATTCTCCCTTTTTTAAGTGATAAAAATAGTGATTGATTACCGTACTTTGCAGTGAATAATGAAGGTATTAGTATTCACAGAAATCAAGAAAAATGACGATTAAGGAAGAGGAAAAAACAGAAAAGAAATCATTGAATTTCATCGAAGAAATTATTGAAGAAGACTTGCGAAACGGGAAAAACGAAAAGAGAGTGCATACTCGTTTTCCTCCCGAACCCAATGGCTATTTGCATATTGGCCATGCTAAATCAATTTGCCTCAATTTCGGTTTAGCAAAGTCGTATAATGGTTTATGTAATCTTCGCTTTGATGATACCAATCCTGTAAAAGAAGATGTTGAATATGTTGACTCCATTTTGGAAGATGTTAAATGGTTAGGTTTCGAGTGGGATAATCAACCTTATTATGCATCCGATTATTTTGATCAGTTATATGCATGGGCAGTCAAGTTAGTTCAAGCTGGTAAAGCCTATGTGGATGATCAAAGTGCGGAGGAAATTTCTGCCAACAGAGGAACCCCAACCAAAGCAGGAAACGAAAGTCCTTATAAAAATCGATCCATTGAAGAAAATCTGGATTTGTTTGAAAGAATGAAAAAGGGTGAGTTTAAGGATGGTGAAAAAGTATTAAGAGCTAAAATTGATATGAGCTCACCCAATATGCATATGCGCGATCCGGCTATTTACAGGATCAAACATACAGATCATCACCGTACAGGAAATAAATGGTGTATTTATCCAATGTATGATTTTGCTCATGGTGAGTCTGATTATTTAGAGGGAATAACGCATTCCATTTGTACACTTGAATTTGAAGTGCACAGGCCACTTTACGATTGGTTTTTAGATAATATTATTGATACAACCTACAGACCTCGTCAAATTGAATTTGCCCGACTAAACCTGACCTACACCGTAATGAGCAAACGAAAGCTGCTAACACTGGTTGAGGAAAAATATGTTGAGGGCTGGGATGATCCCAGAATACCAACTATTTCAGGTTTAAGAAGAAGAGGTTATACGCCTGAATCGATTCGAAACTTTGCAGAACGAGTAGGAGTGGCCAAACGTGATAATGTAATAGATGTTGGATTACTGGAGTTTTGTATTCGTGAGGACTTAAATAAAAAAGTTGCACGAGTTATGGCTGTACTCGATCCGTTAAAAATTGTTATTACCAATTATCCAGAGGGTAAAACAGAGTTACTCGAAATAGAAAATAATCCAGAAGATGAATCAATGGGAAAGCGTGAAATGCCTTTCTCGAGAGAAATATATATTGAGAAATCTGACTTTATGGAGGATCCTCCTAAAAAATACTTCCGATTAAAACCCGGTGGAGAAGTTCGATTAAAGGCTGGCTATATCATCAAGTGTGAAGAAGTTGTAAAGGATGAAAATGGTGTAATAGCTGAAGTTCGTTGCACCTATGATCCAGATACAAAAAGTGGCTCTGGAGAAATGAGGAAAGTAAAAGGAACCTTACATTGGGTATCTGCTGAACATGCAATTGATTCTGAAGTCAGACTTTACGACCGCTTATTCCTGAATGAAGATCCAGAGGATGTTCCTGAAGGTTTGGATTATAAATCAACTATTAATCCTGAAAGCCTGAAAACCGTGATTGCTAAATTGGAACCCAGTTTAGCCGATGCAAAACCGATGGACAAGTTCCAGTTTCAGCGTATGGGCTATTTTTGTGTTGACAAGGCTAGCACAAGCGAAAAACAGGTTTATAATAGAACAGTTACATTACGGGATAGCTGGGCTAAGATGAATAAATAAAGAAATACGAATATTATTATATGAAGGGCTGGTTGTTATAATCAGCCCTTTTTTGTTGATTAAGTGTCATTATTCAGTATTTATTACGTACTTTGTTAAACGAAACTATGCCCTCGAACCATTTAATGATAAGAAGATGAACAGGAATATTTTTACAGATAGTTGCATGATGGATAGAATTAGAAGCTTTGCTTTAATTAGTATAATTCTGCTCTTTGCCATACAAGGCTTTGCTCAAACTGTGACCATTGGAAGCGGTACTTTATCGCAACGGCAACCATTTGGTATATTCTGGGGTTATGAGCGTTCGGCTGCCATATACACCAGTAACGAAATTAATTATAGTGGGTTAATTAGCACGTTGTCATGGCAAGTTGCTACTACACAAACATCAACAGCACCTATAAAAATATATCTTAAAACAGATACCTCAACTACACTTACCGCAGATACGTGGACAAATACTGTAGCTGGTGCAACTTTAGTTTATACAAGTTCAAAAGTGTTTTCCAGTTCTGGATGGGATAGCTTTCAGTTAGCTACACCCTATTTTTATAATAAAAATGCTGGGAATCTTCATGTATTGGTTGTAACAGAATATACGGGAACCGGAACATCAGCCTATCCTTATTTTTATTACCATACTGCTACTTCTCAGCATGAATATTGGTATGCTGATAATTCTCCACCTACCGGTAATGGAACAGTTAATGCCAGTCGCCCCCACATTAAAATTGATTTAAGTAGTTATTTAAATGATGCAGGAGTTTCCGTTATTGATTCTCCCGTTTCGCCTCTAACGCCAGGAATGAGTTCCATTTATTTACGTATTTCCAACTTTGGCTTAGACACCCTATTTTCAGCATCAGTCAATTGGCAAGTTGATAACAGTTCTGTAACTTCAAGCAGTTGGAATGACACACTAACAACAGCTGGCAGCAGTGATTTACTGTCGGTTGGTTCATTCAATTTTTCCAATGGTTTTCATACAATAAAGGCTTGGACAGCAAGCCCAAATGGGCAGGTGGATTCCAATACTGTAAACGACACCTTGATAAAAAGTGTTATAGTATGCAATCCATTAAGTGGAACATATAACATAGGCGTAAATCGAAATATTAAAACGATTTCAGAAGCTATTACAGCTTTGAATCTTTGTGGAGTGAGTGGTGCTGTTACTTTTCTGATTGATACAGGCACCTATCAGGAACAACTCAGTATAGGTGAAATATTTGGTGCCTCTTCAACCAACACAATTACTTTCAAATCAATTAACGGTGATAAATCTGAAGTGCTGGTTACTTTTCCATCTTCAACATCAGCAATCGACAATTATGTTGTTTATCTTGATGGTGCAGATTATATCACTTTTAAAGATATAAGTTTTGAACGAACAGGAACAAATACCAATGGGGCTGTAATTGATTTTTCGAATGGTGCAACGAATAATAATTTTCTTGGGAATAAATTTAGTGGAGTAATATCAGGCTCTACCTCGGTATACGCTTCTGTTGTTATTTCGTCATCCGCTGCTATAGACTCAAATAATTATTTTTACAACAATGAAATAGAAAATGGTTCATATGGGGTAAATCTGGTTGGTAGTAGCAATGTTCAGGAGTTTGGGAATCAATTTATAGAAAACGAAATCACAGGCTTTTACTATTATGGAATTCGAATGGAATATCAAATCCAGTTTGTTATAAAAGGAAATAGCGTATTTGCAACTGAAACTGCGCCTTATTCAACAAACTATGGTATGTATCTTTATTATTGTGATGGTGGCTTTCAGATAGAAGGAAATCACTTGGTGCTAAGGGGAACATCAACTAATTATCTTCTTTATCCTTATTATTGCGATGGAGATTCTTCGAATCACGGATTAATTGCCAACAATTTTTTAATTAATGCAAATGGAACTGGAACCAATTATGGTATTTATCCTTACAATTGCAATTATGTCGACATATTTTATAACAGTGTAAATATCGCTTTTGGAAGCAGTACAGCTACTAAAGCTATTTACCCCTATCCATCAAGTTCAACAGGTGCGTACAGCAATATTCGTATACTCAATAATGTTTTGGTGAATAAGGCAGGAGGATATGCTATTGATATTCCAACAAATGCAGCTACTTTAGGTTATGTAACGGTTTGTGATTACAATGATTTATATTCCTCGGGAACAAATCTGGGTCGTTATGGTACAACTGATGCGGTCACTTTATCTGCATGGGTTACAGCATCCGGACTTGATTCAAATTCCATTTCAATTGATCCCGGTTTTAAGTCAACCATAGATTTACACATTAGCAAAATAGGCATTGACAGCATGGCAACTCCTTTGTCAGGCATTTCAATGGATATTGATGGCGATAGCCGAGATGCCTCTTTTCCCGATATTGGAGCTGACGAATATACACCTGACTCATTTGATGTGGCGATAACCTATATAGAACCTATTACACAACCTGCTTGTGAAGGCAGTTATCAGATTCAAGCCAGAGTTAAGAATTTTGGTTACATGGATATTGATAGCGTTACGGTGAATTGGGAAATTAATGGATCTGCCCAAACTCCATATAAATATGCCAGTAAAATTTTATCTGGAAATGATACTTTGTTGACACTGGGATATTATTCATTTGGTTATACACAGACCTATTCCATTAAAATTTTTCCGTCTGCCAGTAATTATGGAATTGATGGAGATGCTGAAAATGATACAGCATGGTTAAATAGCCTCGAGTTTTATGAAATACCTGGAATTCCATCTGTTGCCGATGATACAATATGTAGCGGACAAGTTTCAACACTTACAGCTTCAGGATCTCCAGCCAGTTATGCCTGGTATGATTCAATGAATGGAGGAAGTGTACTGGATACAGGTGCTGTTTTTAAAACGAATGCACTGAGCTCCTCTACTACATTTTATGTAGAATCAGTAAATGTGCCTTTAAGTGCATCAAGCATTGTAATTACTGAACTGGATATGAATACTCCTGATTTTGTTGAAATTCAAAATGTTTCCGGACAAACAGTGAACACCACTGGATGGAAGGTACTGGTTAGTGATGATTATTCATTGATTAATGATATTAATACATTGCCATGGAACCTGCCAACAAGTATGACTAGCAATCAGGTTTTATACCAGACTGATGTTACGACCGATAATTATTGGGGAAACAATCTATATTTTATTTCGGGAAATAATGGCTGGGCTATGATATTGGATAATAACGATAACATTGTTGATTTTATAGCATGGGGATGGGATAGTGCATCTTTAGCTGGTATGTCCTTAACTTATAACAGCAAAACGATTACGTTAGGAAATGAATGGTTAGGAGATGGTATAAATTCAACCTGCACCAATTCCTTGCAAAGATTGGGAGGGGATGATAATAATAAAGCTTCAGATTTTAGCTGTGCAACAATTTCGAAAGGAACAGCAAATACGGGTCTCAGTACTCCATTTCCAGGAGGAGGATATTTGTGCAGTAGCTCACGTATTGCTGTAAATGTTATTGTTTCGCCTGCACCTACAGTGGATATCCCAATTAGGATAGACAGCATCTGTGAAAATAATACTTACCAGCTAAATGCAACTGCTCAAAATTATGGAACATTAAGCTGGAACAATAATGGAGACGGTAGTTTTAACAATAGTGGGATTTTAGATCCATTGTATACTCCCGGTTCTGCAGATATTGCAAATGGCTATGTATCCATATGGCTGACTGCAAACTCTTCATCGAATTGTAGCGCTATTGTAGCAGATAGCATGTATTTAAATATTATTAAGAAACCAACTGTTGATGCAGGTATTGATGCCACTATATGCTCAGCTATTGATTTTAGTCTGAACGGAATTGCCACTGAGTATAATTCAATCGAATGGACATCAACAGGGGATGGAAGTTTTGTTGATGATTCAAAATTAATTGCAAAGTACAACTTGGGTAGTAGCGATCTGGCAGGGGGTACGATATATCTTATTTTAAAAGCCACTTCAAATAAACCGTGTAATCAAATAGTTTATGATTCATTGGAATTAACAATTGCAATGGGACCAGTAGTAACTGCGGGTATAGATGCAATAATTTGTGAAAATGGAAACTATCAGTTGAACGCAACGGCATTAAATTATAATTCATTTAACTGGACAACAGCAGGTGATGGTTCATTTGACAATAATGCAAAACTAGATGCTGTCTATACACCCGGAACCAATGACAAATCTGCTGGAAATGTTGAGTTGATTATTATTGCCTATGGAAATCCTCCCTGCAGTGTGATTTCTGACACAATGCTTTTATCAATAAATTCGTTAGCGACTGTAGATGCAGGTATTGATTTCAAACTTTGCGAGAATAGTAATTATCAGTTGAGTGCAGTTGCTACTCATTATACAAGCAGTAATTGGATTAGCAATGGTGGAGGAATATTCTCATCAGATGATTCTTTGAGTTCAACCTATTACCCATCTGCTAGCGAAATTGCTGCTGGATCTGCTCAAATTATTATCACAGTATTGGGTTTGGATCAGTGCGCAGCTAATTATGATACAATTGATGTGGAGATTGCAAAATTGGCTACTGTTAATGCAGGCGTTGGGGGACAAGTTTGTACCAATGAAACATTCCAGTTAAATGGCAGCTCTTCACCTGCAAACGATTTGTATTGGGCATCATCCTATCATGGGAATTATGATAACAACAAAATTCTTAACCCTGTTTATTCACCAATTAAAGCGGATGAACTAAATGGATCAACTTATTTGTCATTATATGTACAAAGCGATCCTGTTTGTGATTATGTAATTGATAGTGTAGAATTATTAATCAAGCCACTGCCTGATGTTGACCTTGGAAACGACACCATTTTATGCGCAGAGCAAAAGATTAAGTTGGATGCTGGAGCTGGATACGATAAATACAGCTGGTCGAATAATGCTGTTGCTTCTAATATCACTGTTGATTCATCCTGGGTAGGTATAGGAACAGCCGTTTATTGGGTGGAAGTAACCAATGATGGTTGCAAAACCAGAGATACCATTCGTATTACATTTAAAATTTGCGGAAGCATTGAGGATGCTTTGGGAAATATGCATATAGATATGTATCCGAATCCTTCTCAAGGACAAATATATTTACAACTTAATGGACAGAGCAGCAATTTGTCAATTGATATCTATACTACTCTTGGACAGCTGATTCATTCAGAATTGGTGAAATCGTTTAGTGGACAGAAAACACTGGAATTGGATCTCCGAAATCAGGCTAAAGGAGTTTATTTAGTTAAGTTGGCAAATGACAAAGGTGAAGCTGTAGTGAAATTGATTTTAGAGTAGTAATACAACCGTTTTGGCTAGCAAAATTCTATTATTACTGACTTATACTTTTTCAATTACTTGTTTCAGTATTGGACAACCTTTATATAAAACGATTGAGGATATTGAAGAATATGCAAATTATGAATTAATTGAAGAGGGAAATCTTGAAGATTTAGCTTCGCAAGCTTATTTAATTTCAGTTTTAAAGAAAAATTCAGATTATATAGTATTATTCAGCTTGTTTATTGGTGAGTATCCCAATGATTCATTAAAATTACTTGATAAGGTTAAAATTGATAGTTTATCAGGTAAAAAAAGTATCGGATTTCAGTTTTGCATTTTCAATGATGAGCTTGATACAGAGATTGTGGCTGTTGTATTGAAAGATGATAAGGAGTATTTTACATCCGTTGAAAAAGCTTGGCGAGCAGACCGGATTAATCGAAAATTGATACCTATTGATACATTGGGTATTAGTTGTTGGAATATTGATTATATGTGGGAGTGATTATTTGATGAAACTTGCATTTATCTTTTCCAATAATTATTCAATTTGACATGGGAGATGTTTGCATATCAATTTTCTTTCTGTTACAATCAGTGTAATTTATTGTAATGAAAAAAGTAGTTGCATTTAATGGTGGACCTCGAAAGAGTGGAAATTCAGTAATAATGCTGAATCAATTTCTGAAAGGAATTGAAACAAAGCTTGCTGAAATAACACTAATTGATGTCAATGAGATTAATCTAAAGAATTGCCAAGGTTGTTTAAGGTGTAATATTATCGGAAGATGTTCCTTGCAAGATGATGATTGGGAGCAAATCAGTCAACGGATTTTGGAAGCGGATGTATTGGTTTTTGCCTCACCGGTTTACTTTCATCATTTACCAGCTCCTTTAAAAAAAATGATTGATCGATTTCGTTCGTTTGTAAAAGTTCAGATCACCGAAACAGGATTAATCCATACCCCACATGTTGAATGGAAGAAAGAATTTGTTTTGCTATTGAGTATGGGATCATCAAACGATAATGAAGCAAAACCCATTGTTGATTTATTTGATTTCATGACATCTATTTTGGGAAAAGAAAATAGACTTCATAGCATTTTGGCTACTCGATTAGCGGTTTCAAATCAGATTCAAATGAGTGTCGAAGAATTGGAGCAGCTATATCCCAAACTGAAGCTGGGAAGTCATTTGGCAGAAGATGATTTCAATAAAAATCAGTATATCTTGAATAAAATACAAACATTAGGAGAAAAACTATTGGGTAATTGACCTAATCCTCATTCCCGCCAATAAAGGCATATTGAAGAATATTAGCTCCCATTTGAAATGCTTTCGTTCGGATATCCTCCCTGTCGTTATGAACTCGTTGATCTTCCCATCCATCACCTAAATCACATTCATAGGTGTAATATAATATTACGTGTCCTTGATGCACTATAGCATAACCTTGTGGTGGTTTTTGATCATGTTCATGTATTTTGGGAAGTCCCTTTGGGAAATTGTATTTCTGGTGATAAATAGGATGAGAGAATGGTAATTCCGTTAGTTCATATTCGGGAAATAATTTTTTTATTTCGGATCGAATATATACGTCCATTCCATAATTATCGTCAATATGAAGAAAGCCTCCGCTGAGCAGGTAGTTTCTTAGATTTTCAATTTCCTGACCATTGAAAACAACATTCCCATGCCCGGTCATATGAATAAAAGGGTAGTTGAATATTTCTTCACTAGCTACATCAACATCATCTACTTTTGAAATAGATGTTTTCAGGTTTTGATTGGTAAATTTTATCAGATTAGGAAGAGAAGTTGGATTAGCATACCAATCACCACCACCCCGATAAACCAGGCGTCCTATTTTTAGGCTACTACTTTGAGTCATTCCCTGAAAAGAAAGGGTGATAAATGCAAATATTATTAACCAATACCTCATGAAGTGATTTCTTTTAAAGTTTGAAGGGCAGCAATTGCAAATAATGCCGCAGTTTCCGATCTATATCTCAAGCTTCCAAGGTTTACAGGGACAAAATTCCTGCCAGTGGCAAGTTCTATTTCAGATGCTGAAAAATCGCCTTCAGGACCGATTAGTAGGATACAATCTTCTTTGGGCTTATAGAGCTTGGCAATGTGACTTTGTTTCGTTGTTCCACACCATGCAATCAATTTTTGTTCAGTTGAAGAGGCCTTGCTATTAATGAAGTCTGCATACTTGATAACAGGATTTAGTATGGGAGAATATGGATTTATTGATTGCTTTGCAGCACTGATAATGATTTTTTCTAATCGTTCAGTATTGATTTTGGATCTCTCTGAAAATTCGGATTGAATGATACTGATTTCAGAGACTCCCAATTCTGTAGCTTTTTCGATAACTAGTTCAAATTTATCCCTCTTTTTTAAGGGACAAATACCTAGATGGATTTTGTTAATTAATGCAGGATATTGTTTGATATTGTGAATCTCAAGGAGAGCTTGTTTTTTACTTGCCTCTGTAATAGAAGCATCTGCAATTATTCCTTTTCCATTCATAAGAGATATTTCATCTCCTGCTTTTGCACGAATAACTTTAAGCAAATGATGACTCTCTTCTTCATTCAGCAAAATAGATTTGCTATCTGAATTTAATGTTTTATCGAAATACAATCTTTCGTTCATGCGAAATATTTAAACAAAGATAACAAATCAGCGATTTCATAAAAAAAGCAAGTCCAGTGATAGAACTTGCTTTTTCATTTATTATGATGTTAAAGTTAGTTATTTCCAATGACGAACCAATTACTGCCATCACTAACAAATCGGACATAATCGTAAGGATTAGCCAAGTTTTTAGTAGAGGCGCCATCAATTGTTTCTGCACCATTTGGATTCACGATAACGATACCTGAATTAATTGATTTCACTGTATAAATACGACCTTTACAACTTGCTGCAGCAGGTAAATTAACAAGCAGGTTTTGTATCAAGGAAGAATTATTAGCGATCAGTATATTGTGATTTGCAGTTAAGGTTATTGTGAACGAAGCCAAATTTGAAATAGTATCTAGTTTCAATCCATAACTACCACTTACATCCAAGGTTGAACTTGGTGTAGAAGTTCCTATTCCCAAACCATTTGCATCAATTATTGCTTCTTCTGTTCCGGCAACGTCAAACCTGATTTTGTCTTCATCAGCAGTTTTTTCAACATGTATTTTCGTATCACCATCTGCATCCTGTAATTCGGGTAATGCACTGGCAACCCATTTAGAAGTTCCGTTATCATACATCAAAACCTGCTTATCGGTTGGTGCTGTATTATTGACATCAACTCCTTGTAGCTTGTTTGCATTCCATTGTGCAATGGTTGTTTGCGCATTCAGCAATCCTCCGCTTAAAGTTAAGCCAGTACCTGGATTTACTTCTAATTCACCACTGTTAAATGCTAAACCACTATTAGAAGAAAGGGCAGTAGCTACCGTGTTAGATGTAATGCTAATACCATTTCCTGCTGTGTACAAATAACTTGACTCATCCACATAAGCCCACTCACCACTGGTTCCATTGTATTTAAGCAATTGGTTGTTTCCAGGAGCACTTGTTGGAAGAAGTTTGTCATATAATCTGTCAGCATTCCATATATGCTTATTACTGTCAGCGTCAAACTTGCTTCCAGTGAGGGTTAATCCTGTTCCTGCAGTATAGAAATTCGCAGCTGTATTATCTGTACCAATTTCCCACTGGCTATTTGTTCCATTCCATTTTAGGATATCTCCATTTGTAGGAGTTAATGAATTGGAAACCGCTGTACCATATATTTGATTTGCATTCCACTGAGCAATGG